>CAYJQG010000006.1:0-38636 GCA_964372325.1 uncultured Candidatus Saccharibacteria bacterium | reverse complement strand
AGGTGAGGTTCGTGAGGGTTGATGACGCAACCGAAAGAATTCCTCCGGGAGCAGTTAAGAGTCCGGTCAAGGTTGAGACTCCTCCGACGCCGAGGGTTCCACCGGTTGCAATATTTCCATTCGACGTCACGGTCGCATTCCCGCCGACGGTGAAAGTTCCTGACGCGAAGAGATTCGTCGTCGTCGCATTCGTCGACGTACTGTTGATTGAGGTGAGGTTCAATAACGTCGACGAACCTGTTCCAAGAAGATTAAACACTTGCGCAAGATTCGTTGCAATAAAATTAGTCGTTGATGCTAACCCTAATACCGAAAGATTGGTTGTGGTCGCAGCGGTACCAGTAGCTAACACAAACGTAAAATTCTGAAGAGTGGTGGAACCGGTAAGAAGAAGATTGGCAGCAGTAATAGTCCCGGTAGCAACGACATTGGCAACGCTTGCGAGATTGCCGTTAATAAGCAGTCCCCCATCAATCGCAAGTTTTTGTGTCGGACTCGTAGTACCAATACCAACGAATTGATTCGCGGCGATAAAAATTGTTGACGTTGGAGTAAGCGTAGTACCGGCGGCAGCGTAGAATGGAATTTGACCAATAATACCCGCGTTGATAATGCCAACGCCAGCACCTCCCCCAGCAGCAAGACACACACCACCGATAGCAAAACAACCTCCAGCGGTAAGGTTGATACCGCCCGCAAACGTCGATGTGGCGCTATTGGTCACGGCAAGGTTCGTCACGGTCGTGGTGCCGGCGCTCACCGTAGCGCCAATGGTCAATGCGCCCAAAATATTCGCACCAGCGTTAAACTGAGGAGTGCCGTTGATGACAGGATTGGTTAACGT
Organism: uncultured Candidatus Saccharibacteria bacterium; assembly: GCA_964372325.1. Lineage (GTDB taxonomy): Bacteria > Patescibacteriota > Minisyncoccia > UBA6257 > JAUSGH01 > CAYJQG01. Next base: position 37,792 of record CAYJQG010000006.1, on the reverse strand, counting down.
CACATTAGTCAATGTGTCAATCTTGTTACTTAACGAAATCGCACGAGAAAAATCGGGTTGACTCACAAAGCGCTGACTTTGAAAACCTTGAACCGCAGAAGAAATAGAATTGACTTGTTGCTGCAATTCCGGAGGAATAGTGGCGGGGCCAGGGATACGTTCGACAATCTGTCGTTCAACAATGACTCGCTCGGTCACGGGCGAAGGAACAACCACGGGCGAAGGAACAGGAGGAGTAACCTCTTCTGCAACACTCAACAATCGCGGCGGAACTATCACGCGAGGAAATTGGACAAGCGCTGGAGCTGAAGTACGAACAAACAACGAACGCAATGCGCGAAGAAACAAATCAACCACCTGCCCAAGGACGCCAAGAAATCGCTGCGAAGCATCGGGCGCAGAAAGCGCAGCAGTTGCATTAGCTAATGGCGACTGGCCAACAGTGGAATCGGTCGTACGCGAGTCCGAAGAAACAGCAACCCGGTCGGCAAGCGTAGCGAGTTCCGAGAAACCAGACGACGATGACGATGGTTGTGGTAAAGGAGCAGTGGGAATTTCGGTTTGCGCAAATATTACTCCACCGGGAAATAGTGAGCTAAAAAATACGGCGGAGATAAGCACCAAACGTCCGAAGTACCGTAACAATGATAAAAGAAATGTCACAATAAAAAATGGCTTTACGAAAAAACAGGGATGCCACACACAAATGGCATATATATAATTAGAGTATAACAAATATCCACAGCATTACTGCTGTGGATATCTTTAGACTTGGCTCCCGGATAAGCTTTTGATCAATTTTTCTTGAATTTTAGGCGACCTGCCTATCGGCAGACAGGCCTGCCTGCCGGCAGGCAGGGACGAAGTGAAAAAATGACACAGCGGTGTCATCCTGAGCGAAGCGAAGGATCCCCGAGATCCCTTCGTGCAACTCAGGGCAGGCTCTTCGGCTCATGCCTCAGGATGACCCCGATAACCGCGGAGTTATTTTTAAGACTAGTCGTAGCCAAAATTCAAGAAAAAGAGGCGAAATGTTATTCGGGGGCAAGTCTTTTGTTCCAAACCAAAAATGAAAAACCCGCAAACATTGCGGGAATTGACATCTACAAATGAAGTGCAGCAGCTGCAGAACCAGGACCTCGACGCATCGACTTACGATCATCAAATGCGATGGTGTGAAAAACTGGGCCAAGTGAATTACCCAAATCAACATATGAGACATAATCTTGCGCTACGGAAGAACCTAAAAGTAAAACTTCGTCTTTCCAAGAAGCCCAAGTCTTGCTACGCCACACCATCGAAGCCAACGCAAAACCCTCTTCAAGGTTCATACGGTGACGCCAATGAGTAACACTCCATAAAGCAAGTTCATGCGGCGAATAACCACGCCTATCACGACCAGATGTCACATCAACGATAAAATATGGAACATCGTGCGGAGTAGAAGTATAAACATTCAAAAGATTAACGTACAAAAGAAAATCTTTGAATTCATAAAGCTTATACTGCCGCTGAAAATTCAAAAGGCGTGAGGGCATCACCAGCAAAAATGGGATGCGAGAAACATCGCCCATTGGAGGAATTTTACCAGCCTTGAGCGTTACATCAAAAAGAAACCGAAGATCACGTAAATAGTGGTGATAAAACGTCGCTTGATCTTTGAGACACGCTTTCGGAAAACCCCTTAAAAACCAATACTCATATTGCTCTTTCCAAAAATTACAAAGTGCTATACGTTCGGCATCAGTTAAGACGTACATACGTGTGGTCCTCACACAAACATACACAACACCACAATAGCAATACTCTTGAGTAATGTATAGTAATCGGCGTAAGCTAAGAAGGAGCTGTTGCCGGATACACTTTTTGAAGATTTCGCAAAATTTTCGTGATTGAGGCAAACGAAAAAAGTGAGGAATATACAGGGATATCTTTCGAACTTTTGTTCGAAAGCCGAGTAGGAAATTTTACGAAAGGGCAAAAAATGGTATTCGGCAATAGCTCCAAAGCTCTGAGTTACGAAACTCCCTTCAAATGATTTTTTAGGTCATTTTGTGCGAGGCGAAGTAAAAATTTCGAAGCATATACTAGAGTATCTGTTGAGAAATTTTTACAAGGCCGTAGCCAAAATGAGCAAAAAAGCATTGAAGCCGGAGTTTCGTAATTCAGAGCTCCAAAAGGAATATGAAAAAAATCATCCACTGCGTGGGCATTGGCGGCATCGGTATTAGCGCACTTGCACGGTGGCTTAAAGCACATGGGTATGATGTCAGGGGCTCTGACATCGCGAAAAATTCCACCACAGAAGAACTGGCAGCTGAAGGCATACCAGTAGTCATCGGAAAGCACAAAAAAAATAATTGCCCGTCACATGCATCACGGGTGATCTACAACCAAGCGATCGACGCCCAAAATCCTGAACTTGTAAGCGCAAAAAAATACAATATTCCCATCGCCTCATACCCACAAGCACTTGGCGAGCTCACAAGCATTTATAAAACAATTGCCATAGCAGGTGCGCATGGAAAAAGTACCACGACTGCCATTGTTGCACTTATTTTGGAACGCGCAAAATACGACCCCACAGTAATCGTCGGTACAAAACTCAAAGAATTTAAACAAAAAAATTTTAGAAAAGGCAACGGGGAATATTTAATCATTGAAGCAGACGAATGGAAGGGTTCTTTTTTGCACTATCTCCCCTACGCAGCGCTCATAACAAACATCGACCGCGAACATCTCGATTACTATAAAAATCTCGGGAACATCAAACGCACGTTTATTAAATTTTTAAGTAACGTGCATCCCTACGGGCTTGTGGTACTAAACGAAGATAACCCGCAATTAGTGAAAATAAAAAAATATATTAAACGCCCCATTGTATGGTATTCAACACGTAGCCCCATCACTGTACAAATAAAAAAAATCATCAAAATTCCGGGTATGCACAACCTCGAAAACGCCACTGGCGCGTATATGCTCACCCGGGCACTTGGCATCAAAAAAAAGACGATTTTACAAGCAATTTCGGAGTACAATGGCGCATGGCGCCGAAGCGAATATCGAGGGAAATGGAGGGGGGCACAGTTCTTCGACGACTATGGTCACCACCCGACAGAAATCAGGGCGACACTCCTTGGCTTTAAAGAAAAGTTTCCTGATAAAAAACTCGTATGCGTGTTCCAACCACACCAACGCGAACGATTAAAACTATTATTTAAAAATTTTGTAGAAGCGTTTGACACCTCCGATGCACTCGTGCTCGTCGAAGTATACGATGTTGCAGGAAGAGAATCGACAAAAGAACAAGTCACAACCGACAAATTGGCCGCAGCAATTGAAAAACGAAGAAAAAATATTGTACCGGTCATAAAAACCGCAAACGAACTCAAAAAAATATTACGCAATAGAATACACGTCGACAAGAACACTATTGTGCTTATGATAGGAGCAGGTAATATTAACGAGATAACGGATAAGCTTCTCAGATAAAAAGCTAAAAGCTAGAGAAGCTAAAAAAATGTCTTTCTACGACTACAGCAGCGAAGAAAATTTTAAGGAAACTTGCGGCTATACTATCGATGGTGTGTGGTATCCGCGCGTCACAAAAATTTTAGAAATAAAATCAAAGCCAGCGCTCTATCGCTATTATGGCGAAGCGCCAAGTTACAAGGCCGCACAAGAAGCAACAGCGGCTTCCGCTAAAGAAGGGACGTTAGTACATGAAACAGTGCAAAAAATAATGACTGGTGAACATCCATTTATAGAATCCTCAATCGCACCAGCAGTTACTGCCGCGCAAAAATTTATGGAGGATCGCAATATGCAGATCGATGCGCAATACATCGAAAAACGAGTGTGCAACAAAGACGCACGCTATGCCGGCACAATCGATGCACTCGCCTTTATCGATGGTCGTTTCGGTGTGTTAGATATCAAAACATCACAAGCAATTTATCGCGATTACAACCTACAAACATCTGCGTACATGGGCGAACTCACAAAAAGCATCACACATCTTGGAACGCGTTGGATTTTCCGCATCGATCAAATACACACCTGCGCAAGATGCATGGGAACAATGCGACCAAAAGGTGGTCGAGCGAAAGTGCGACGAGGCCAAGGCAAAACGTTGTGCGCAGACAACTTACACGAATGGGGTCCACTAACTGGAGTATGTGAACTGCAAGAAATGCCTTATTGGCAAAGTGACTTCGAAGCATTTTTAGCCGCAAAAAAACTATGGGAGTGGGAAAACGAATTCTGGCTTAAAAAAGTTGGATTTTTTGCTTAGTTATCAACAAATTATTAATAACTTATCCACAAGTTACTTACAAGAAATCCCCAAGCAAGAGGAGCTAATCCCTCAACCGACGCGATATGTCCTCCTCAACCGAAGCCCGCGAAACTCCATATACTCTCCGAGATAATTCTTTAAGATTTTCACGAATGGCAACATCACCAGTTCGAGACAACATTGTCTTCATTACAAATGGCGGGGCAGTACGACCATTAATCAGTAAACGCATGCAGGCATGCATGTTGTCTAAATTCATAAGATCGGTTTTATTAAACATTGGGAGAAATTGTTTTTCTAAAAATTCTGCATCAGTTGGACCAACGCGGAAAATAGCCATTGAGCCAACGTTACCAAATACCGCATCGCGAATTTTTTCTTCTACCTGTGCAATAAACTGATGTGCGATATTTAAATTTAAGGCATATTTACGAGCCTCAGAAAGAATTTGAGAAATAGAATCAGTGGTAACATTTTGGAACTCATCGATAAACAAACCAAAGTCACGACGCTTCGATTCATCTAAAATATCGACTCTCGACAACGCTGCGATAAGAAGCTTTCCTACAACAATCATGCCAATCAAGTTCGCGTTCGATTCGCCAATTCTCCCCTTTGCAAGATTCACTAATAAAATCTTCCCCTCGTCCATACAATTCCTAAAATTAAACGCAGACTGCGTTTGCCCAATAATCGGACGCATATAATCGTTACTCATAAACGAGGTAAACTTCGAAGTAATGTATGGTGTCACGTTCGAAATAGAAATATCACTGCTTGAACTTACCTTATTGGCTTCTTTAGTCCAAAAATCGATAGTGACAGGATTTTTAATACGCGCGATCTTACGCATACGATAATCGGTGTCAGTAAAGATACGCGGCACCTCCATAAGCGTCGTCGGTTCATTCACTGCGTCTTCAAGTAAAAGCGAAACGGCATTGCGTAAAAATTGCTCAAAAATAGGACCACCAGTTGTTTTAAGGTCGTACAATTTATCAAAAATTCCGAGAATCTCGTTGATGATAAATGTTTTTTGTTCAGGCTTATTAAAATCATACTCAAATAAATTTAATCCTAACGGATACTCCAAATCTCCAGGGTTAAAATGAATAACATCTTGATAACGAGACTTTGGGATTAAACCCAAAATCATTTCAATTAATTCACCATGGGGATCGATAACCGCAACACCTTTGCCAGCAATAATATCTTCAACGGCCATGTTACCCAACAACCGAGACTTACCAGTACCCGTTTGCCCAATAACATACAAATGACGACGTCGATCAACGTCGGCGATAAGAACCGGTTTTCGTTCACCACGATATATACTTTCCCCCATCAACGTCCCCGAAGTAGGCATGTTAAGTGGTGGTGGAGCTTCGCGACTCCTTGCGATTTTAATCTTCGGGATAATAGTGCCAGGTAATGGAAGGTGAAAAAAACTTGCGATTTCATCGGCGTTTAAACACATTTGTTCATCCTTCAAAAACTCTCGAAAAATAAAGGGGAATACTGCTTTTTCGGGACGTGTTGATTTCACAATTTTAAATTCGTTACGTGCGGGTGCGCTAAATTGTGAGAATGAACCCGCTAAACTTTCCAGTAACTCCGTTGCGCGATACGGAGTCGGCGCAGAGGCAACCAATCGCACATTCACAAGAAACAAAGGTTTTAAAACTTTCTGTTCAAGCGCCTTAACCGATTCCTCGTCAACAATAATTTGCTTTGGCTCATCGGGCTTCTCCTTCTTGGCTAAAGAAAAAATTTTTTTAAGTTCACTCTTAAAAAAATCTGCCAATTTCTCTCCTTTCTTTAAACGATAAATAAAGCCCGAGATAGTTTTCTTAAAACCCGTTGATGCCGGACGTACAATAATTTGGAGCGCAAGCCCTTCACCCACCGCATTAACCTTCGAAAAGTTACTAAGAATCGGCCCAAACGTATCAATCTGAGCTTCGGCATACGTACGAATAGGAATTGCATAATGTTGCTTTAATGCAACCGACGCATACGCAGTTGCACCTTGCGGGTGAAACACCGAGTAATCGTCTCCGGCAACCTCAACGATAGAATCCTTCCACAGGCCTTGCACCTGCCGACTCGCAAATTCAACGTTCTTGCGCGGCACTGCAAGATAAAAAATAATTTCCTCGCCAATATGAGCTACCGCAACTTCTAACACCAATGGCACATCTTCCCGCGCCAAAAGACTAAGTAATTGGCCAGTGTGCCCAATCTCTAAAAGAGGGTCTTTATTTTTCGTTTCGTTAGGGTCGTCGTTCCGAAGAGGCAAACGCACGGCGAGAAGTTGTGTATCCAAATCGCGAAGTAACATCTTGCGTCGGGAACGTCGTAAAAACCAAAAAACAATCCCGCCAATGAGGAGTAGGGCAAGAATGATCGTACTAATAAGTAAAGGAGAAAGAAAGGGTAAAGAAAATATCATAACAAAGCGCGCTCTTTAAGCACGTCGTGCATCTTCCCAGTTAACGTATCATGGAATACATCCAAAATTTCGGGAGATTTTTTCGAACGAGCATACGCCGCAGCCTCTTCAATAGCTTTTATTACATTGCCTTGATGAAAAAAGCTATCAACTAAGCGCTCTATAACCAGCCGTTGATCTGCTGGCATCTCATTCGCATACGCAGGCAATACCGAGGAAATAGGCGTTGAGGCGGCATCTGTTGAAACTGGTACGATAGGAGTAGGCACGGCTTGTTGAATACGCTCACCAACAATTTCACGCAATGCGGACTGACTTTCAATATTTTTTTGTTGCATACGTTCCCCAACTTGAACAGCGAGTTGTTGCAATTCAGCTTCGAGCGCTGTGTGAAGTTCAGGTGTTAAGGTCATATAATCTATATATTAACACAAAGCCTAAAGGAAAGTAGCCCTCAAGAGATCGTCAGGATAACCAATCGGAAACCAAAAATCGGTGAGTTGCGCAAACACGGCATGGTCACGGATAAGACCATCAATCATTGTGGTAAGATAATATTCCCCGTTCGTATGTTGCTGAGGAACATAATTAAAAATACGACTATCTAATAAATGCACCCCAACATTTACCAAAGAAGACGGCGGGTGTTCAGGTTTTTCAATAATGGACAAGATACGATGATGAGAGTCGGCAACCACAACCCCAAATTTCTCTGGGTGCTCGGATTCGGCCACCAACAATGCCATGTCATGATTCAGCATCGATGCAATCGCAGTTTTCGAATGTAAATCGTCAGCAAACAATAGAAAAAAACGCTCTTGTTTTAATAAGTGGCGAACTTCCAATAATGCATGCGCAGTACCACGCTGTTCTCGCTGCCAAGCAACCTGCAAAGTAAGATTTGGGTAATGCGCGCGCATAAACTCCACGATTTGTTCTCCGTGATACCCGACAACCAAAATAATTTCATCGACTACACTGGGAAGTGCGCGTAGCGTATAGTCGAGTAACGTATATTGCCCAATACGTAGTAATGGCTTCGGAATAGTAGAAGTCAAGGGCATCATACGCATTCCTCGACCAGCTGCCAAAATAACGGCTTGCATGTACATAGAACCGAACACGAGCCAATAGAGTTTATTCACCAGATATAATTCCTAATATCTAATATCTAATTTCTAATAAAACAATCTAATGTCTAATTAATAAAGTTTAGAAATTTTTTAACATTTATTACTTTAGTCATTTTATTAGAAATTAGATATTTGAAATTAGAAATTGCGTACTATTGGCTAGTCTTACCCGTGCCGAAACTCCGTAACGTCACCGTCTTGGAACACATAGTCCTTCCCCTCCAGTCGCAACCAGCCTTTTTGCCGCGCCGCACTCCAACTCCCCGCTTCTAATAATTTTTGCCAATTGATGACCTCCGCGCGAATAAACTTTTTTTCAAAATCTGTGTGAATGACGCCCGCGGCTTGCGGCGCCTTACTACCACGCGCAATCGTCCACGCACGCGTTTCGTCGCTGCCAGTCGTAAAAAAACTCATTAAGTTGAGAATGTTGTACGCCTCTTGGATCAGCCCCGGCAATTCCACCGCAGCACTTAAATCGGCAACCACACTCGTTGCGCCAAGCGAACGAATTTTTTCGGTAAGCGCCGTAGGCACGTCCTCGGGCTTCCCATTCAATAAATAAATTTGTGGTTTCGCGGTCAAAAGTTGAAGCGATTGAATTGCGGGGTCCAATCGGAGCGACGTCAATAATTCTCCAGCAACAAGTAACGCCTTTGCCTTCGCAAGCGATTCAAGTTCTTTGATCGCTTCTTTTTTACCTCCACGGGCCTCCGCACCCGCGCTCACAATACGCTTTTCAACCGTTTCTAAATCTTTCAACATCAACTCAGTGTTAATAATTGAAAGATCACGCAGTGGGTCAACCGAGTTTTCCACATGAATAATCTCACCACTCGAAAAACACCGAAGCACTTCACAAATAGCGCTACATTCCCGAATATGCGACAAAAATTTATTGCCTAGTCCCTCGCCCTTACTCGCATCTTTAACCAACCCCGCAATATCATAAAATTCAACCACGGCCCCAATTTTTTTTGCCGACTTACTCATCGCCGCAAGTTTAAGAACGCGCTCATCCGGCACCGCCACCACGCCGATATTTGGGTCAATTGTACAAAACGGATAATTCGCAATATTCACCTCGTTCTTTGTAATAAGCTTAAATAACGTCGACTTACCGACGTTTGGAAGGCCAACAATACCAATAGAAAGTTTCATAAATATTATTTGCAACAATACGCAATATAACTTATACTATATTCGCTCCTTGAAAATTGCAAAGGGAGGTAGCGATGGGCCAGAAACGTTTAGTCTTAACGGGTGGGCCATGCGCCGGAAAGACAACCGCTTTAGGATTTGTAAGTAGGAAACTCAAGGACTATGGAACCAGTGTTATCGTGGTACCCGAAGTCGCGACATCGCTCATTAATGCGGGATTACACCCAAAAGATATCAGCAAAGACGATATGGCAAAGTGTCAAGAATTATTTATGAGAACACAGCTGCACTTCGAAGATGAAATTTTTGGACCCGCACTTGCACTAAAAGGAGGTGACCGCCAAGTACTGATTTGCGACAGAGGTTGTATGGACTCAAAGGCGTACATGTCCACAAAAGATTTTGAAAAGCTTCTTATTGGTCTTGGCAAAAGCGAAGTTGATCTCCGCGATCGAAGATACGAGGCAATATTTCACCTAGTAACCGCTGCAGAGGGTAGAGAAAAATACTACAATCTCGATAACCCCGCACGCACTGAAACACCAGAGCAGGCACGCGTGCTCGACCTGCGAACAAGAAATGCCTGGATCGGCCACCCGCATTTGCGAGTAATCGACAACGGAACGCTGTTCGACAAGAAACTCAAAAGACTTCTGAATGCAATGCGTAAGGCGTTGGGTATCCCAGTGGCAATTGAAACAGAACGTAAATTCTTGCTACACGACGAAGTCGATCTCAAAAAAATCCCGGTGGCATTCCAAATTATCGATATTGAACAGCACTACATTAACGATGTCGATGGAAAAAAAATAAGAGTGCGTAGTCGTAGTCAGCGCGGAGAGCCGCCAGTGTATTACAAAACCATTAAACTCAAAACGAGCAGTTCAATGTCTCGTATCGAAATCGAAGAGCAAATATTGGAAGCAGACTACTACAACATGGTGCGCGCTCAAAGCGACCCCGATTTCGAGCCAATCATAAAACAACGCATTTGCTTTCTGTGGCAACACCAATATTTTGAACTCGATATATTGCAGCAACCTACTCGTCACAATGGTCTAACGCTCCTCGAAATCGAACTCACCGAAGAAAACGACAAAGTAACACTCCCTAGGTGGCTTGGTAAAATGATTGAAGTCACCGACGACCATACATACAAAAATCAAAACCTCGCAAAACATTCATAAAATAAAAATCCGCAGCAGTCTGCGGATTTTCCATATTTCCATTTTATTACTAAACAAGTTGACGACCGTCAACTTGTTTAGTAACGACTATATCGACGAATCTACAATACCCAAGATTTCTTCAAGTAACCCGTCGGGCATGGGAATAGCTTTCCCGGGCTTTGTTATGCCAGGATATCTCCACGCACTAATAACAGTCGTGCGCTGGACGCTACGCGATTCGCGACTCGCAGTCGTCTGTACCATCACCCAAATTTCTTCTTTACGTTTTGCGCTGTCGTGTCGTTGCATGAGCGCAATGGTGTTCGGCGCAACACCCTCTTCTCGTCGCACCGCATTCGAAATAACTCGCTTCACGCGCTGTTCGCTCAACCGATAAAAACGCATCTTTTGATGAGCGTGGTTCGTCCAATGAAAAACTTTTGTCGCGCGAGAAAGAAACATTAAAAAAATATTATGATGTAGCGGCAAGTGTTTCGTAGGGAACATCCCGCAAGCCATGCCTCGTCATTATAATATTTTTGATAAAGGCATGGCTGAGGGAGAAGAAAATTTTATCGTAATAAAATTATTCTGGTTCCCGTAAAAACATTTGCCGCTACATCTCTAATAACGGAACACTACTATACATCAACGAAAACGAATCGGCACTTCGAATCGTGCCGCGTTCTCCGGAAGCCCACTCGGGTTATCCTTTTCAAAAACAAGCACACCCCTTTCCATGTCAGGAGCGCTAAATACGATAGTGCCCGAAAAAGAAACAAGCGCGTCAGTGGCCCACTCACCATTAGCTTTTGCGGTTCCTCCACCAAAAACATTTCCTTTGCCATCTTCTACGTGCGCTGGGAAACTCCCCTCAAAAAACCAATTTCCTCGAGCTTGGCCGAAGAACGACAACGGGCTCACAACAATGCTGTCAGGCATCGGGCTCACGACTTCAATCGACCGCTGTTCATGCCCGCGCGTCAAAGCCATATATACAACACCGCCAACAAATAATAACGCAATAACAATAAGATAAATTTTTTGCATAATTTGACTAGACCCGCTGCTTAATTATTTTCGTTACGAAATTCTAAAATCGTGAGCGAAACGCAGTCAAAAAAAGTGAGCAATATACAGTGTATCTTGTGAACTTTTTTTGACAAGTTGTAGCCATGATTTTAGAATTGCAGTAGAAAGATAATTAAGCAGTGGGTCTAATATAGCAAAAATACCACATTAAAATCGAGCACGCAATTTCCTATGATACGCAACCGCAAATCGATGCGCTTCGTCGCGAACACGAATCAATATTTCGCGATGTTTGTGGACAAACTCTCCAAGTTTTGACGGGAGAATAAAGTCGTTACGTTTACGTTCCGGGCCCTTAGCAATACCAATAACAGGAATATAAAAATGTAGGTCGCGGATGGCAGATCGCACAGCGTTCACTTGTGGCAATCCCCCGTCAATCAAAAGATAATCTGGCTTCAACCAATCATGACTAAATCTTCGTACAATAACTTCGCGGAGCATTGCAACGTCATTTGAACCAACTACTGTCTTAATCCGAAATTTCCGATATTCATTTTTATTTGGAACGCCATTAGTGAAAACTACCATCGATCCAACAGCACTCGTACCACTAATATGAGAAATATCATAACCCTCAATACGCCCGATTGCCAAAGGTGCCCCATGAATACGATCGTGTGCAATAAGCGCGACATCTTCAATGTGCCTTAGCGCATCAATACGCCGACGAAATATCGCCGCATCTTCAAAACGCAATTCGCGCGCTGCCTTACCCATCAAGCGACGCAAGTCGCGGATAATCGATCGTCTACCACCCTTAAAAAAAGTAATAAGTTGACGAATGACCGCACGATAATTTACACGAGAGATTTTACCGATGCACGTGCCAGGGCAAAGCCCAAGTTGATAATCAAAGCAAGGTTTTTTATTATCGTCATACGATTTGCCGTAATGTATACTCCACGGAAATATTCGTCGCAAAATTTTTAACGCAGCTCGAAGCGAAGATGCTGACGTAAACGGCCCAAATTGTGCTATCGGCCGCTCGTATACTAATAAATCTTTACCACGAACAAGCAAAACACGGGGAAATTCCTCTCGTGTTATAACCACATACAAAAAACTTTTATTATCTTTCTCTCGAATATTATATGGGGGGGCAAAACGCTTAATAAGTGCTGACTCCAAAATCAACGCCTCAAGCGCGGTCGCAGTTTTTCGAATATCAACGCACGCAATATGGCGCACCAAATCAGTAATGCGCGTGTCATGTATCCGTTCGAAATAACTCAAAACTCGCCGTTTCAAATTCGCAGCTTTCCCAATATACAAAATCTCCCCGGTTTTTGATTTCATCAAATATACCCCAGGAGTAATCGGCAATCGTTGTTTAAGTTTTAAGAGACTAATAATCATAAGGCAATAATATAATAACAAAAAAAAATCTCTTACGTCGAATAAAAAAACTCCGGGCACGAGCCCAGAGATGGTCTGATAAAAAACTAAGAAAAAACGATGCCTTCTTCAACCAAAGCTGCAGTTACGCGAGCATTGATTTCAGGATCTGGAGCCGACGAGCCGGATCCCGGAAGGAACATGCCCGCTGTTCGAACGAAAAAATTATTCTGATTTAAAAATCACCGCAAAACTTTCCTCAAATATGAACCCGTAAAACTCTTAGGATGTCGCGCTACGGTTTCGGGTGTTCCCGCAACCACAATCTCTCCTCCCCGCTCTCCACCCTCGGGCCCCAAGTCAATCACCCAATCTGCAGTCTTAATCACGTCAAGGTTGTGCTCGATTACTACAACGGTATTCCCCTTGTCCACCAACCGATGCAAAATAGTAAGCAACTGTTCAATGTCCGCGAAATGCAGACCCGTAGTTGGCTCATCGAGCAAATATAATGTGCGCCCCGTAGCACGCTTACAAAGTTCGGCAGAAAGTTTAATGCGCTGCGCCTCGCCGCCCGAAAGCGTAGTCGCACTCTGGCCAAGCTCGATATAACTCAAACCAACTTCATTCAAAATTTTCATACGGTCATAAATCCAAGGAATATCTTCAAAAAATTTTACCGCTTCTTCTACGGTCATACGCAGCACATCATAAATAGACTTCCCGTGGTACAACACCTCAAGCGTTTCACGATCAAAGCGCTTACCCTTGCAGACTTCACACTGCACATACACCGTTGGCAAAAAATGCATCTCAATACCAATTAACCCGTTACCTTCACAATTTTCGCAACGCCCACCACGCACATTAAAACTAAAACGACCCGACTTCCATCCCCTGAGACGCGACGCTTCATTCGCCGCAAAAAGATCACGAATATACGTCCATGCACCGATATATGTTGCGGGGTTTGAGCGCGGCGTGCGACCAATAGCAGATTGGTCAATGGCAATCACATTACTCAAGTACTCAAGCCCCATAATATTTCCCGTATCTTTTAATGAATGATGCGTATAATTAAACTTATTTGAAAGCACGCGATGCAGCACATCATACGCCAATGTACTTTTTCCCGACCCCGAAACTCCAGTAATACACGTAAAACGCCGCAGTGGAATATCGACGTTCACTGACTTCAAATTATTCACCGTTGCGCCACGAATTTTTAATACATCCTCCTTTTTAATACGACGATGTTCAGGAATTGGTATAGTGCGATCGCCACGTAAAAAATCAACGGTAAGAGAGATATTTTTAGGGGTGTTCTTCAGCACATGCGAAACAGTGCCCTGCGCCACAATGCGCCCGCCATGAATACCTGCAGCAGGACCGATATCGACAAGATAATCTGCAGTGCGAATAGTTTCTTCGTCATGTTCAACAACAATAACAGTATTTCCAATATCACGCAGTGCTTGTAGCGTTGCAATAAGTTTTGCATTATCACGCTGATGCAAACCAATCGTTGGCTCGTCAAGAATATATAACGTCCCGACAAGTCGCGAACCGATCTGCGAAGCCAAACGAATACGCTGCGCCTCACCACCAGACAACGTTCCCGCGCGACGCTCAAGCGTAAGATAATCCAAACCGACATCTAACAAAAATTTTAAGCGATTTTTAATCTCTCGGAGGGGTACCTCCGCAATCGTTGCCAAACTTCCACGCGCCTTTTGCGAAAAGTGATCAAAAAAATCATATGCTCGCTCAACCGAGAGACTGATAAGGTCAACAATATTTTTATTATTAATCAATACGTGCAGCGCCTCGGGCTTTAAACGCTTACCGTGACACACACTACAAATCTCTTCCGACCAAGCATTCACCGTACCAAGCCCATGACACGCATCGCATGCACCAAACGGACTATTAAATGAAAATAATCGCGGCTCAATTTCAGGAAATGAAAAACTATCCTTTGAACATGAAAATTTTGAAGAAAGTGTAATCTCCTCGCCGGAAACGAGAATAGTTACAACATCGTGTGCATATTTCAATGCTGATTCTATTGCTTCTGCAACGCGTGCACGAATTTCTTTACTTTTGTCATTCCCACGTAAGCGGGAATCCATATCAATAAAAAGTTCGTGAGACATACGATCAATGACCAAATCAATATTATGCATTTTATAACGCGAAAGCCCAATGCGTTCACGAAGCGAACAAAGCTTTCCATCAAGCCGAATTTCTGAGAACCCGGCATTCAAAAAATCGTAAAGCATTTGGTAATATTCGCCTTTCCGACCGCGAACTACGGGAGCTAAAATAATAAGTTCGCCACCGTCATTGCGAAAAGTCCGCCCGCCGGCGGAGGACGAAGCAATCTTACTTTGACGTTCGCTAAAATAAGAAGTCCATTCGATAACGGTATCAACAATTTCCTCGACCGTCATTTTATGTATTTCGTTGCCACATAACGGACAAAACGGCTTTCCAATACGCGCAAAAAGCACACGCATATAATCATAAATTTCAGTGAGTGTCGCAACCGTTGACCTTGGGTTACTCGAATGCGATTTCTGATCAATCGAAATTGCCGGCGACAATCCCTCAATTTCATCAACATCGGGTTTATCCATTTGACCTAAAAATTGTCGCGCATAAGCACTCAAAGATTCTACGTATCTTCGCTGCCCCTCCGCAAAAATAGTGTCAAACGCAAGCGAGGATTTCCCCGACCCCGAAAGCCCAGTAAAAACAATTAATTTATTACGCGGCAATTCAAGTGAAATATTTTTCAAATTATGCTCCCGCGCACCTTTAATAATTATTTTGTCGTTCATATGTTTAGAGATTAGAGATTAGCTAATAGAGTATAGTAATAATAAAAAAATATTAGACCCACTGCTTAATTATTTTCGTTACGAAATTCTAAAATCGTGAGCGAAACGCAGTCAAAAAAAGTGAGCAATATACAGTGTATCTTGTGAACTTTTTTTGACAAGTTGTAGCCATGATTTTAGAATTGCAGTAGAAAGATAATTAAACAGTGGGTCTATTAATTAACATTAAACCCTATTGGCTAGTGGCTATACCCTAGTGGCTTATCTTCGCCTTCAATAACCTTATCTCGTCTCTTAGTATCGCCGCCAATTCAAAATCTAAACTCTTTGCCGCCTCTTTCATCTCGCGTTCCTTATCTCGAATGATATCGGTGAGTGCACGACCTTTAGATATTGCAGAGTCTACCCCTAACATCTCAAGCTTCAAAGTTTCTGAAACTGCACGCGCTCTCCGCTCTCCAAGCTCATCAACAATATCAGTGATCGCCTTTTGAATAGTTTGCGGGGTAATGCCGTGCTTCTTGTTATGTGCAATCTGTAACTCACGTCGACGATTCGTTTCTGCAATAGCGCGCGTGAGTGAACTCGTCATCACATCGGCATACAAAACAACTTGGCCATCCACGTTACGCGCCGCGCGTCCGATAGTTTGGATGAGAGAAGTCTCACTACGCAAGAAACCTTCTTTGTCGGCATCTAAAATAGCAACGAGTGTCACCTCGGGGAGGTCCAAACCTTCGCGCAACAAATTTACACCAACAAGTACATCGAACTTTCCCCTGCGAAAGTCAGAAAGAATGCGAATACGATCAAGCGTATCAACATCGCTATGCACATAATTCACCTTAATCTTCAGCTCTTGTAAATAACTCGTGAGGTCCTCGGCCATTTTCTTCGTAAGCGTGGTCACGAGAATTCGTTCTTTCTTCGCAGCGCGTTCTTTGATACGCACAATCAAGTCATCAACCTGGGAAAGCTGCCGATTTTGGTCGTCCGGAAAGGAAGCGCTAGCATGAGGCGAGCGCGAGGCGCCTCGAGGAGGTGTACCCGCAGTGGTACTCCGACGAGAGGCAACAAAGCGATCGCCCATGATAGCGCTTCCTAAAATAGGTCGCACAATGATTTCTGGGTCTATTAGGCCTGTAGGCCTAATAATCTGTTCCACAACTTGCCCATTCTCACGCAATTCATAGTCCCCAGGAGTCGCCGAACAATAAATGGACCTATCCACACGCTCCAAGAACTCTTCAAATTTTAGTGGCCGATTATCTGCGGCTGAAGGCAGCCGAAATCCAAATTCAATAAGCGTTTTTTTACGCGACGCATCGCCATAATACATGCCTTGGAGTTGTGGAAGTGTGACGTGCGACTCATCCACTACCAATAAGAAATCTTCAGGAAAATATGCAAGCAGCGTATCCGGCGGCGCGCCTGCGTCTCGCCCAGAAAGATGCCGCGAATAATTTTCAATACCATGACAATACCCTACCTCCGAAATCATCGCGATGTCAGCCTTAGTACGCCGCTCAATACGTTCAGCCTCAAGTAACTCACCACGATTTTCAAAATATTTTAAGCGCTCGCGCATCTCAAGCTTAATCGCCGCAATAGCACGTTTGCGCACATCTACCGGAGTAATAAAATGTTTCGCAGGGAATACATACACTTCACTCACTTCTTTGCGATGGCTAAAACCCTTCACCGGGTCGATCATATAAATTTTAGTGATCAATCCTTTATCGAGCTCAAACGTATACACCAACTCTTGGTCTGCGGGCATAATTTCAAACTTGTCGCCTCGCAAACGAAAACTCCCACGTTTTAAATCAGCATTAGTGCGCGTAAAATACATGGCAACTAATTTATGCATGAGCTCGCGTCGATCAATAGTTCCGCCAAGTAAAAAATGTAACATCGTCGCCTCATACGACTCTGGCGCGCCAAGGCCATAGATGCATGAAACCGAAGCAACAATAATAACATCCTTACGAGTTAAAAGTGCAGCCGTTGCCGCATGACGCAACTTATCAATCTCGTCATTGATCATCGCCTCTTTGCCAATATAGGTATCAGTCATTGGCATATACGCCTCAGGCTGATAATAATCGTAATACGAAACAAAATAATGTACTGCGTTATTAGGAAATAGCGTTCGAAATTCGTTACACAATTGTGCTGCAAGAGTCTTGTTTGGCGCAATAACAAGTGTCGGCTTTTGTACTTGTTGAATCACATGAGCAATCGTAAATGTTTTCCCAGATCCAGTAACACCCAAAAGTGTTTGCTTCTTAAGTCCCCGTTCCAAGCCCAAAACAAGCGCACTAATCGCCTTCGGTTGATCACCGGCAGGAGTATATTGTGATACCAGTTCAAATTTCATTTTTATTTGTCATCCTAAGCAAAACGAAAAATCTCGTCATAACTATCATCCCAGACCCACATGGCCCTACCGACAGGCTTAATCTAAAATCCACGCTCAAATATAAACGCCCAATATCCCCCGCTTTTGCCCTAGGGGGGTATACCAAAAAAATAAATTACCATTATACAATAAAAGAAAAAAGACTGGTCGTCAAGTTTTTTATGTAACAATAAACCCTTGCGCATTCGCGCAAGGGTCGAAGATTTCAAAATTCAAAAAATCAAAAACATCAAGTATGCAAGTTCTCAAGTAGTAATAAACTTGCCGCAAATCGCTTCGCGATTATGCGAGCTTCCGAGACGCTCCGAGACCAACGTTAGAGAGGCGGCGGCCGTGCCAGTCGTAGACGCAGAGGCCGCTCCTCTCGAAGTCGCCGACACACGAGACGTTGCTAGCAGAGGAGCTCGAAGTTTGAATCGTTCGCTCTGCACATGCTGCATATACTGAACCATTAGAACGGATACCTGTTTTTTTGAAAACAAAAAGATTTTTCGATACTTCAGCAATAGTCGTAGGAATCTCATATTCCGGTGGGAGCAATACTAATTGTTCTTCAGGAGTTTTGTTCGTGGAGTTCAGAATAATTTCTTTAAGGAGGAGGTACCAACGGAGTTGTAGCGTGATCTTATCGGTATAGAGTTGACCTTGGTGCCAAGGATTCGTATGGTGATAGAATTTCAGTTGACCAGTTTGTGGGTGAAGTTTTATCCATTGTGCAACAGTCAGAGGAACTCCGTTAATATCGGGGAGTCCAAGAAAGGCGAAATGGGTGTCTTTGATGCGTTTACCGAAGTTAAACGGGCAGGGGCTGTTAAGCAAATCTAGGGACCAAGGAAACTTAGGAATCTCGGCTAATTGAGACTCGCTCGGTCGTACGCCATAAAATTTATTCCAATCTTCTACATTAAAAATATTGGACAATCTATCGCTATCCACAAACGGATTACCGGTTTTCGGAGCAACAAGACTATGAGATTTTTTTTCTTCCTCTTCAGCTAACCATCTGCGTTGATATTCTTCGGTAGAAACGGGTTCACCATTTGATGCGAAAGCGAGATTGTGATCTTTCAAAAACTGCCGCTCGAGAAAATCATTACTAACACTTCGGTGGACTGGCGTCCCAACTCCCCTCACTTCCCTACTATACGCAACCATCCACGCTTTAATCACATCGGCAAAAGAAAGACTTCTCCGTCTCCACTCTTCAACGACCAACGGATTTTTATCAAGCTCATCGGTAATGTTCCGCTTCTCGGCAATCTCAGCATCTAACGCACGACGTCGCTCTTCCAGTACATCAACTTCGCGAAGCACTGCAGCACGCTTTGCTTCGGCATTAACCGTTGCGTCACGCAAGAGTTGTTCAATCTGCAACTGCGTTTCTTTGCGAAGCGTTGCACATTCCGCAATCACACGACCACGCCCTGCGCTATCTTGCTGTCGTATGGCCAAGGATTGTTTTTCGGTCGCGATCAGTGCATCGGCGACTTGCACCTTATGCCGCTCTAGCGCATCAAGCTCACCGGCGAGTTCTTCAAAACGTTTAATCAACGCAGTTTGGCGTTCATGGTCAGTGCACACCGTGGCAATCACGCGACGGACAAATCCTTTTTTCTGAAATGCGAGCAGACGTTCTTTTACGAATCTCACAGATTCTGAAACAATTTTTGCATCAACCATGCGTTTTCCAAATACTAATGCATATTGATCAAGGAGCAGTCGAGTAAGGAAGGCTTCATCTTGATGATCGTCAAAATATTCACGCATATGTACACTACCCTCAGAAATACCGCGATTACACCAATGCGTAAGCTTTGCACGCATTAATCGATGAATTAACGTATCAGGGATTTGGTCAGGGTTCGCTTCAAGAAATGCAATACAGCGTTTAAGAGCGTCGTCGACAACCAATGCAGTACCAAAAGTCGCATCAAAGGCCATAACACACCCCCCTTTCAACAACCGGCGAAAACAAGACTGCCCTCCCCCGCATAAAAACCATGCCAATGTACTGCGGCTCATCGTACCACAACAAAAACTAAATTGCAACATTTACTAAACAAGTTGACGATCGTCAACTTGTTTAGTAAGTCGAATCAAAAACTTGCCGTTACAGTGGTGATAGTGCTATAAAAAATAAAGAGCCGTTAACAAGACTGCTATGCCCACCGAAGAAGTTTCCAAAAAGCCGCTGCACAAAATAGTACTCAAAACATTAATTGACCGCATAGAAGAAATGGCAGCCCGAGAAAAACACACCGCAAAAAACGAAGATAGGAAATATATTGTACGCAGTGAAATCGATTTGCTTTGCGGCATATTTGAAGCGAGCACTCTCCCCGACGAAGAGATACCAACAATCGTAGAAAAACTCGAGTTCGCTATGGAGATGTGCGGCTGGTTTGAACACCGCTCACGCGTGATGACTTTAATCGATCGCATTAGCCCAGGATGGTATAAACCAAACATAGACTAATAAAACAATCCACGACTACCGCCGTGGATTTTTACAATTTCAAAAGTAAAATCGCCACGAGCAAACCACAGTCAGCCCTCGCAATAACGGAAGGGACGCGTAATCAATTTGCGCGAACGCAAGAAGTAACGACGACGGTGTACCCACTGTGGTACTCCGAGGAGGAACGACGAAGCGACCGCGCAAATTGAACGCTGCACTAGTAACACACGATCATCGAACAAACAAAAAACATGAAGATTAGACTCTAAACAACAACCCCACACCATACCCCAAAAACGCCGCAACAAGCCCAATTATCAACATCTGTATTCCACTTTTATACCACACCCCAACACTTACTCGTGCCTTATATACACCAACAGCAAAAAGCGAGCAACCAGAAATAATGACTGCATAAATAATCCCCCAACCCACAGCAATAGAAAAGAAAAAAGGGACGATAGGTATTAACGAACCAACCACCGTTGCAATGCCAACCGTTGCTGCACTTTTTAATATAGTTTCACGTGCAATTGGTTCTAAGTGCAATTCTTCCGCCATCATAAATTGCACCCACTGTTCTTTATTCTGTGACATCACATCGACAAAATGTTCGGTAATCTTCTCATCGAAACCGAACCGTCGATAAATCTCACGCGTTTCTTCTTTTTCAATATCTGGAAACTCAATAACCTCACGCCGTTCACGCGCAAGTTCACTTTGATAATGATCAGCCTTGGCAACAAGCGAAGTATACGCTACCGCCGCCATTGAAACCGACTCAGCAAGCGCAGCGGCAAAACCCGCAGCTAAAATAATATGTCGTTCACCAGAAGAAGCGGCAACACCAAGTACAAGGCCAAGCACATTCACCAGCCCATCTTGCCCACCCAAAATGACATCGCTTAAATTCGGTGCACGATGCAACTCATTATGCGGAGCCGATAGACTTGTTGCCTGATAATCTTTCGAGCTATTTTTTATCAATTTCGAGCGAGACGAAGTTAAAAATTTGAGGCATATACAAGCGTACCTGCCTGCCGGCAGGCAGGTCTGTCGAAAATTTTTAACAAAGTCGTAGCCGAAATTCATAAAAAAGAGATGAAATGTTATTAGGCAACAAGTCTAATAGCAACATGAAAAAATTATAACAGAACAATCAAGAGACTTAAAACCAAGAATTGATTATGCTAATAGCATGGCCCACTGGAAAACATACATTGCCTTCACGGCATTAATATTAATATTAGCGACAAGTACCATAGCAATGCTGAAGATCGCATCACAAAAATCCCCGTCAGTAACAGAAACTCAATACCTCGAACACACAACAATCAGTCCACCTCTCCCCTATGCACTACACGCCCTGCCATTGACCATCGCAAACTCTCTAGATGAAGGAATAAGGAATGCACACTACGTTAGTATAATACTCGCGCTTATTGTACTTATCATTATATACTTTTCTAGCGCACCAATACTTGGGGCGATATGGGCACTACTGCCAACACTCTTCACCGCAGCGCATCCACTATTCATCGAAGCGGGAACAACGGCCAATGGCACTATCGGAGAAATGTTATTCGCGCTATGCGCGGTATACACACTCGTACGACTACTCGAAACACCCGATACAAAACACGCCTTAGCCGCGGGTTTATACATGGGGCTCGCCCTCGGAAGTGCAAACCAAACAACACTCCTTTTCCCTTATGCCATAATCACCATCGCTCTTATCGGAGGTACACATTGTTATTCAGCATGGTATGCAGCCGACGAAACACTAAGAAAAAAAACAATTGAAACGACGACCAAGCGCTACAGCAAAGCGATACTCGAAATGCTCTGCGTCGCAACGATGGTACTCTATGGCCTCTATGCGCTTCCCATAACAACAACAAGAGTTGCCACTACAACAACACAACCGTTGGTCATGCAGTGGGCGAGAGACAATGGCGCTCTAACCCCATTAGTACAGTACGCGAGCGTCATACGCAGCGAACAACACGAAACAAACAAACCATTCATCACTGCATCGATAAGTATGGGGATAATACTACCAATCGCATTATTCCTCGGGGCACAAGAACTATTCATCTACCTGTGGCACGCACACAAAAAAAGAAAAGCGGCGCTTATTGACGTCATCGAGATTAACACATATGAAACTGGATTATTATTATTCTTAATGCTAGGGATAGGAAGAATAACTGGCGCGGTCATGATACCAGCAATAATGATACTTATAAGTATTGCCATACGTCAGTACCTAATGGTAACGCACCAAACATATTGGAGAAATGCAACGTTCCATATCGCGCTCTTCGGAGAATACGGGGTAGGAATTTTGGTAAAATACGGAATACTCATTCTAGCGCTTATCGCCTATATCGCAGAGACAATCGCAAAAACAATCTAATAGACTTGGTCTAATAAGCTTATAGCTTCTTAGCTGATGGTTTGAGATTGCTAAAAAACTTTAGAGACGATAGTAGATCTTCCCCGGGACACGCAAATCAACTATAGAAAATTGCTTAAAATCTGATCGTAACATAAGTGCCATCAACGCCTCCTTCATTGCACCAGAATATGTTCGAAGGTTAAACTGTAATGCCGGGTAATTAAAACTCGCAACAAAAAAATCACGGGAAGATGAACGAAAGTCTAAACGCCGCAAAGCAATATGCAAATCTCTAAACGCCAAGAGTAAATTACGGAGTGTTCGCATCTCCTCTTTCGGTAATACCAAATTGGTTGGGATAAGTATTGTGGGAGTGTCCTCGTAAACGGTAACGACTAATTGCCCATCGGAAGCATATGCGCGTTCGAGTATTTGTCCATCCTCGTCCACCCATACACAATGTTCACCCCCCGCACACCAAACCAAAAAATGTTTTATCGGAATAACAACAAATTCCATAGTACGACGCAAAAAATCAGTATTCAAATCAATCACAAACGGGCCAACGCGTAATTCGGGGGCGTCAAGGAGCGCCAACAAATGCGCATAACCCAAGTAACGCCCAAAAAAAGTACCACTCAGCGCACCTTGCATTTCGCGTAACACTACACCGGCGTCAATGGATTCGGCGCTAGATACCGTGATATGTTCGAAATAAAAAATTGGCAGCCTCGTAAGTAGCGCCACAAGCGCAACAAGAATAAAATAAAAAACGCTACAAAAAACATACCGCCGTAATCTCAGGTGCATTTTTTGTTTTGCGGGATGAAGCGAAGAAACCATTACCTATAGTATAACAATGATCATACAACTCTTCGTTCGATGAGTGGATTGATTCTTGTTACAACTTCGTAGTTATGCGAAGCTCCAATAAATCGCGCAACGTCATCGGAACCAATAAACTCCTTACCCTGTTTTCCAATAATAACAACCTCGTCACCGAATCGACATCTGGTAATATGGGAAACATCTACGGCAATCATATCCATCGATACGCGTCCAATAACACGAGCGACTTTCCCGCGTATGAGTACAACCCCAGAACCTGAAAGCGCAAAAGGAAAACCGTGCCAATACCCAATCGGTAATATAGCAATAACCGCATCGGTTTGCGCACGATATGCCATGTTATACCCAACATATTCGCCTCGGCGGATACGCTTTACCTCACCGACAATCGTGTGCCAGGAAAGTACCGGGGAAAGTGTAAAATTGTCGAATTGAATCTCGAGTTCTTTCGATGGCCAAATACCATAAAGTCCAGCACCAACACGCACCGCATCTAAATGATAACGCGAGTCAATCATCGCCCCACCAGTTGCTGCAACATGTCGGAGTAATTGCCTAAAACCCGCACGACGCAACAATGCGACGGCCCGTTCATATTCCTTAAACTGCAATTCGGTATACGTGGGGTAGTTAATATCCTTTGCAGAAGCAAAATGCGTGTAGACGCCAGTTAATAAATGGCTGATGGCTGATGGCTGATGGCTGCTGGCTGTAATCACTTTTGGCAAATCCGCGATATAAAATCCCTGTCTGTGCATACCCGTATCAAGCTTTAAATGGAATTTTGGCTGTTGCTGAGAATGTAAAAATGCCCGCAATATATCGAAACTTGAAATAGTAATAGTAATATCATGTTCTTTGGCGAGCGCAAATGCGTCGGGCAATGTAAGCCCTAATACTAAAATTAGTTTTTCAATCCCCCGCTCCCTCAGACGCACGCCTTCGATAATACTATCAACACAAAACCCATCAACCCCCGCAGCATCAAACAACGTTGGAATGGTAAAAATACCATGCCCATACGCATTCGATTTTACTACAGCCCACAACTGCGTACGTTTGCTGAGCAAGCGGCGAAATACCGAAACATTATGCCGCACTGCAGCTCTTGAAATTTCAATCCATGTACGCGAAATATTCCCTAGCATGTCTAATGTTATACCACAAACAAGAAATTAAAAAAACCTACCAAGATTGGCAGGCAAGATACACAAGGCGTAAATTAGAAAAAACAGCAAGAAATCGAACGGCAGTAATAATATAAATCGTCACGCGTACCAAACGAGACCAATAGAAAAAGTACGCCGCACATGCGACGACAAGAGCAAGACAGAACTGTGCAACCCAAAGGCCAAAAAACATTCCGTAAGCGTCCATCAAGTACAACGCAAATCGATTGCCTTCAACAAAAAAATCCGGAAATTGAGTGAGCCCAACATACGTAATAGATACATCAAGCAATGCGCCAAGAAGTACAAGGCAACTCAACATCGAACGTTCAATGATACGGCCTTGAGCAAGCTGCACGATGGAACCGCAAATCGAATAAGGTCTCGTCTCATAACTGGAGATGGAAGCACTGCCCATAACATATTGCCCTCAACGAACCATATTTAGAGTAACTCGACAAGATATAATAAGGCAAGTAAAAGTTATTAAAGTGAGATGATCGTGCGAAGCAACGAGGATTTTAAAATAAAAAATTCATGTATGAGCCGAGTTCTAGGAGCACCGTCGAACCTGCCTGCCGGCAGGCAGGGCTGTACCCAATGCGGTACTGCGAGAAGGTGCGACAACGAAATCGGCTCATACATGAATTTTTAACGCAGATTAAAAAGCCTACCGCAATGGGCAGGCGAGATAGTGCATAGCTAGCTGTATAAACGCCGAATGAAAAACGTAAAAATGTCGTAGCACAGTAACAGCACCAACAAGCACAAGAAATATAGAGGGGATTTTTACGAGCAAAAACGAAAGCAGTGTATTTCTCCAAAACCGATGGGTGAAATACGAAAACAGCAATGTACCGAGAGAAATCAATACAACGTGCAAACCCAAAAACCCGAATAGCAATCCACAATGTGTAATAAAATATTGCCAAGGATTTCGTTCACTGAAAAGTCCGGCAGGCAAAATCCCTAACGCGTAATAACTCATTAGCACATCAAGCATCCCAAAAACAAAAAAAGCAACTGGAAGGATTTTTTGGGGTACAAACTTACCATTGAGCATGCATAAACCCTCCTACAACGTACCAATTCTCAGCATTGCAAAGTACTTGCAAAAAAGCAACTAGTGGAGTATGCTAGGGGTGACCGATCAACAATAACAGGAAAAACTCCAGGCGCGTTACCGAGGAGGCTAATATATGTATATGCGCGCTAACGCAATTTCCAATTGGAAATTACGCCATCCTGAAATTTGCTACACCATCTACCTCGGAATCATCGTTGCATCGTTGAGTTTTATCTCAAAACGATTTAACTGGATGAACACGGAATTGGTCGAAGCAACGCAAGATCTTCAGTCACTCGAGGGTAAAACGCTTAGTACATTGCTATACGAAAACATCATTAAAAATCCATGTGAAGAAGAATGGGATACACGTAGACCAGGGTTCCTCGTGCTAATACTGCTCTGCGGTGTAAGCTATATTACGATGAAAATAAATCGCCCATGGTCAACCACAGTATATAAGGCACTACATCGCAAAATATTCGGCAAGATTACCGGAATCGAACTGTGTGCGTGGCCATGGGTCATCGGCCCCACATTCATATGGGCGTTCGATGAACACCCCCTGCCAATACCAGTCTTTGCCGCAGGATTAATCTTCGGTTATATAATGATTCGGACAAAGCTACCACTGAATGTGCCACTGCACATACTCATTAATCTCTTTAACTACTGCGGCATGCTTCTAAACATTCACTTCATTCAACACCTATGAGAGCCAAGAGGCTCTCTTTTTTTATTTTTGCGGAGGGTCACCCTTTATTTCGTTATAACGGTCTTCCCAACATATGCCCGCAAAACTCTTGGGACAGTAATTGATCCGTCAACATTTTGATAATTTTCAATAATCGCGATGAGCATCCTACCAATCGCCAACCCTGTCGCATTCAACAAGTGAAGGTAGTGAACACCTTCATTATCACGATACCGAGCATTAATTCCGCGAGCTTGAAAATCGGCAGTGTTCGAACACGAATTCGTCTCACGATAAACTCCTCGACTACCATCAGAAACTACTTGTCCTGGAAGCCAAGTATCGATATCGTACTGTTTCGCATCGGTAAAACCCATGTCCCCAGTACAAACTTGTACCACACGATATGGAAGCTCTAACGCACCGACAAGCTCTTCTTGTAATGCAAGTAACGTTTGGTGTTCTAACTCAGACTGCTGAGGGTGCGCAAAAGAAAAAAATTCAACTTTATCAAATTGGTGCACACGTAAAATTCCCTTAGTGTCTTTACCATAAGAACCGGCCTCGCGACGAAAACAAGTAGAGAACCCAACGTAACGACGCGGGAGAGAAGGTGCATCTAACGTTTCTTCCATGTGTATCGGGCCAATCGTATGCTCAGCGCTACCGACAAGATATAGTTGGTCGGCGGGCAAATAATAACGCTCGTCGGTCTGAGTAGCGCTCAATCGCCCCATCCCCTTATACACATCGGGTCGCACCATTACTGGGGGGACAACCGGAATAAAACCATGGGAAATTGCTCGCGACATAGCAAATTGCACTAAAGCAAATTCAAGCAAAACCGCGTCACCAAACAAATAACCAAAACGACTACCCGTTACTTTTGCCGCGCGGGTTACATCAATAATTCCCAACTCTTCGGCAAGTGTGAGGTAATCTTTCGGCAAAAAATCAAAGGCGCGCTTTTCTCCAACCTCACGCACAACACGATTGTCTGCCTCACCCTTACCAATGAGCCACCCCTCTGCGGGGAGATTGGGGAGTTCGCCTAATAACTCATCACGCGCCGCCAAAAGCATAGGAAGTTCGGCTTCAATATTTTTTAATTCCCCCTTTACTTTTTTCGCCTCTTCGATCTTCCGCTCTTTACTTAACGCATTCAGTTGCGCGCGCAGCCCATCGACACGGGTTGTAAGCGCACGCCACGCAGAATCTTTTTCAAGCAATGCATCGATGCGCGCAAGCGCAACACCCTTCGTCGCCAAGCGACGTTTAACGTCATCAGAATTTTCGCGGATAAAATTGATGTCGAGCATAATTATTGCAAAGCGCTTATCGTTTTATAACGATTACAACCCGCAACTTGAAACCTACGATAAACTATAACCGGGGTTTCATTAACGGAAAAAATACGCATTCCCTAACTGGCTTGTCCATAAGTATAGCGAACAACCGCTCAGAAATACCAAACCCGGCGGCAGGAGGCATACCATATTCAAGCGCCTCAACAAAATCTTCATCCATCATTTGCGCCTCATCGTCGCCCGCCGCACGGAGCTTCGCCTGCTCCTCAAAACGCGCACGTTGATCTCCGGGGTCGTTTAACTCGCTCCAACCATTACCCAATTCACTTCCACAGGCGACGACCTGAATACGTTCAACGGTAGCGGGGTTGCGCCGACGCCGCTTCGCGAGTGGAGAAATTTCGACAGGGTGGTTAATGAGCAAAGTCGGCTGAATGAGGTTCGGGCGAATAATTTTTTTATAAATCAAGTCAACCAAACGCCCTTTGTCAAATTGAGCCATAGCCGGAATACCGAAGCGGGTAGCACACGCAATTAAATCAGCAACAGTAGCCTTTGTAATCGTCAGGCCAGTCGCCTTTCGAAAAGCTTTACAGTAATCAACCTTCTTCCAAGGCTTACCCCAAAAAATTTCTTGACCATGGTACGTTGTCGTCAACGTACCGCACGTCGCTTTAATAATGTGACGAAACATTTTCGGTACAAATTGTTGCAAAAAACGATAATCGGCATATGCGACATAAAACTCCATCTCGGTATAATCTTGCAAATGTTCCGCGTCAATCCCCTCATTGCGAAAAACCCGCCCGATCTCAAATACCCGCTCATATCCACCAACAAGCAAACGCTTCAAGTGCAACTCGGGAGAAATACGAAGGTAAAGATCAATATCCAATGCATGGTGGTGCGTAGTAAATGGCCGGGCGTCTGCCCCACCAGGAATTGCCTCTAATACCGGGGTCTCCACCTCGAGAAAACCTTTTTTAATTAATAGTTGACGAACCGAATTCCAAAATTGAGCCTTCTTACGAAACTGTTCTCTAATGTCAGGGTGAGCAAGTAAATCAAGATACCTCTTACGAAGGCGCGTCTCAACATCCGAAAACCCATACCAATCCGACGGCAATGGTCGAAGCGATTTCGCAAGCACCACAAGTATAGTGCTCTCGATACTTTGTTCCCCTTTTTGAGTAGTAAAAAGAGTTCCAGTCACACCAACATAATCACCAAGGTCAAGATTATCACGCAATAATTCGAATTGTTGCAAAGTGTCTTTTTTAGCAACAACTTGTAAAACACCCGACGCATCTTGAATATCTAAAAAAAATACACCACCGTGCCCACGCATACCAACAATACGACCCACAACAGTAATAGTAATCCGAGACTCAGCGAACGCAATAAATTCGGCAATAACGGCAGCGATCGTATGCGTACGAGAAACAGTTGCAGGGTACACATCAAAACCAGCAGCAACTAATGCGTCGCGCTTTTTCATGCGCTCTTTAATGAGATCGTCGATCACCGCAATAAGCTTGGCGCTTATCGCAAGGCGCTTAGCGTTGAAAGAACGCTTTGCGCTATACGATTTGCGATTTGCAAAATTATTCGAGTTTTAATATTTTATACGTCGATTCTCCCTTCGGCGTCTTCACCTTTACCACTGCACCAACTTCTTTATTCAAAAAGGCACTCCCGAGTGGAGATTCGTTCGAAATTAATCCATTCTCTGGTCGCGTCTCATTTGAACCCACAATAGTAAAATGCAATCGCTCACTTCCATTGCGTTCCACCTCAACCGTCGAACCAACACGTACGGTACGACTATCAACCTTTGCAATCACTCGTGCATTTTTAATTATGTCCTCAAGCTCGAAGATACGCGCTTCGATATGGCCCTGCTCTTCGCGTGCCTCAAAATATTCTGAATTTTCTGACAAATCCCCCAACTCCTTGGCGCGCTTCAACCGCTCAGAAACTTCAATACGACCATTAATTTTTAAATCCTGTAATTCGGCTTTCAATTCTTCAAGCCGTTCTGGTGTAAGATATGGTTGATCCATAATATATAATGAGCGCCATGCGCTTAACGCTAAGCGATATGCTATTTATTGATAATCCCCCTTCCATAACCCTAAACGAATACGACCCGCTTCGATCGATGAATCAACATACTGCCCAAGATGCCAGTTGCCGACCGCACGGTTTTCCCAATGCAAAGAAACTTCTTGCGTACGAAACTTCATAGCTGCGATAAGAGCGAACATTTCAACCATTACGCCGTAACTCGTGGAACGTAACTTCGGCAATAGCACCTCAGCGACCTCTCGCCGCATACAGTACACACCACTTTCCGTATCATGGAGTTTCGTAAGGCAAAGTATTCGTATAAAAAGATTATGCATCATCCTAGCGAAGTTTGCAAAAAAATGCAACGGGGGGTGAACCATTGAGTATGGATGGGCGCGAGAGCCAACAACAACTTGTGCGCCATGTGCAAAGTATGGCCACATTTTGTGGAACTCCAGAACGGTTGCCGCACGTTCAGGATATAAAATAAATACAAATCTCCCCTTGGCATTGCTCATACCCAAACGCAACGCCACACCAAATCCTTTTGCAGTTGCCCGATGCAATGTCAATGTTTTCATAAACGATGCCATGCGCAAGACAAGCGCGACGGTTGCGTCAACCGAATGATCATCGGCAATAATAATTTCGTACGGGATTTCAGCATGCTCAAAATGTTGCTTGGCATCGAGTATCATAAGCACCACTGTACTGACGCTATTATGCGTTGGAATCACCAATGAAATATAAGGCTTGAGCATAACACTACTATACCACGGCAGTGAATGTTGACGAAAAAATAATAAATACTTTACAATACAATCGATGGTTAGACGTTGTTGTCTAGCCACAATCGAGGACGAGAAAGCAGGGAAAAAGGAGCTGAACCATGGGTGGGTTGCCGCCGAAACCATGCAAATTTTCAGGCTGTATCAACGAATTGAGTCCGAACGATTTTAACACTCAATGCGACAGGCATGCCTTCACATCTACGAGCCTTCCACCGCTAAAGGCCGGGACCGATGAACTCGCGACCACAAAAGGAGGAGCAGGCAAAGATGCGTTTGGGTGGTGCTCCACCCCAGTAACCGTCCTTGGAACAATCGACGAAAGCGCCGTTGGCGGAGTGTTCAAGGACCACAGGGGAGTCACGGAAATTTCGAAAGGGACAAGGGTTCTCGAAGATCTGAGTAAACCAGGCGCTCCTCGTTGGGTTGAAACCGCTGCAAACTTCGAGAAGAACTACGATCTCGTCAAAGCAAAGGCTACGCCGACCGAACCGACAAGCACAACTGCAACCGCAAGCTAACTAAATTAACTATCAAATCGCCTCGCACCATTGCGAGGTTTTCATTTGCAAAATAAATAGAAAAATAGTATTATATTGTGATGATGATAAAGACCGCAGAAGAAATCGCCATAATGACCAAAGCCGGGGCAATACTCCGCGAAGTAATAACTCAAGTTGGTGACGCAACAAAAATTGGCGCAACACTACAGTCACTCGACAAATTAGCAGAAAGTTTAATAAAAAAAGCCAACGCCGAACCAGTCTTTTTGGGTTATAAGCCCCATGGCGCAAAAAAAGCATACCCCGCAAGTATTTGCGCATCGGTAAACGACGTCGTGGTGCACGGCGTTCCTTCAGCATATCGTTTGCGCGAAGGCGATGTGGTGAGTCTCGATTTTGGGTTGCGTTACAATGGCTACTGTGCCGACTCAGCAATCACGATCGCCCTCGGACCAACGAACAGCATCACAACCAAACTCATCGACTGCACAAAAAAAGCGCTCATCTTG
This sequence comes from uncultured Candidatus Saccharibacteria bacterium, assembly GCA_964372325.1. Taxonomy (GTDB): domain Bacteria; phylum Patescibacteriota; class Minisyncoccia; order UBA6257; family JAUSGH01; genus CAYJQG01. The sequence goes on along the minus strand of CAYJQG010000006.1, from coordinate 6,071 downwards.
GGCATTAAGCAAGCGAAAGCCGGGAACCATTTAGGCGATATCGGAAATGCCATTGAACAATATGTAAAGCGTCATGGCTTTCGTGTTATAGAAAATTTAACCGGCCACGGTATTGGAAAAGATCTCCACGAAGATCCGGCAGTTTGGAATATCGGAAAACCTGGCACAGGAATTATTCTCGAAGAAGGTATGACTATTGCCATCGAACCAATGGTTGCAGCTGGAACATCAAAAGTAATAAAACTCAGTGACGATAGCTACGCAACCGCCGACGGTTCACTCGCCGCGCATTTCGAGCACACCATTGCGATCACCAAAAACGGGCCGATTATTTTGACATAAAAAAACCGCGACGATTTCATCGCGATTCAATTTTGTTGAGTAGATTCTTCGCTAATGCCACAGCTCGGCAAATCGAAAACCCAACGGTCCAAACGACCAAGGGCAAAGGGCTAAATAATACAAGGGCCAAGTACCTTGCTACTTACTGGCGACCGCAACCCGCCCATCCAAGTCGAAGTAAAAATCAACACAAGGCAAAAAAAGCTTCCAGCGCTTACCACTCTGAGCGAAGTACGGAACATCGTGGCCACCGCTCTCACCCAGTACAACCAATCCAGAAAAGTCGATGTAGACTTTCCCGAGTAACGCCATAAGTTGCGGAAATTCGTCTTGATATGCTTCAAGCCATACAGCATGCTGAAAACCAAGAACGATATCGAAATGCGGAGTAAGACGAAGTTCATATTCTGTGCCGTTGATAGGAGCCGTTTCACCAATACGAAACACAGTGCCAAGACATAGCGTAACCGCTGAAATCGGCGACGTATCACGCTCGATCGATTGTGTAAATGACCACCGCTCCCGCAATTGCTGCAACGTGGGTCGCGGAAGTGCAGGAATCTGAATGTTCAGTTGATTGGTGATACGAAGAAAATCCCCAAAGTTACCCTCAACAATCTGTTGAAGTGCAAATTCTACTTGCACTGGGCTAAGAGGACTTCCCTTATCTTGATCAAGCTGCCGCTTAATCTCTCGCATCTTACGGTCGATGTCACGATACTGGTCGCCGGTGACAACGAACTTCTGCGTCGCCATGACAACCTCCACAACAAAGTTTTTGTCCGTACATCCGCCAGCAACACACCGACAGACCACGGACTGAAGTACTAGAAATAGTATAACAGTCGTATAGCCAAAAGTCAGGCAAAATAAAGCAGATAGGTTACACAAGCTACAAAATCAAAGATGGACCACTACAATGTATCAACTAATTCTTGCAGCCCCAACTCATCGGCAAACATAATCACATCTTCAAGGTATTCATGTCGTTTTGCCTCGGAAAGTTCCAACAAAAACGCAAGTAATAATGTGAAGTACCAGCGAACCTTCGGAGGATTCTTCAAGTACAATCTCCACGGGGGCGATAATGTCATAGGTATCTCGTAATTCTAAAAAAAGTTTTTCAACTTGTTCGGCAATATTTGTCGAAGATTCAGTTAGCCCTAATTACTTTGCAACTTCAGATACAGGAACGCTACGAACAATTTTATTAGGATCTTCTCGAAGCTGTAATAACTTCCCAGGGACAGTCGATGCGCCCCCTGGTGGCGCATCAATATCGTCATCGGAGCGTAGCCCACTATCAACCAATGAATCACGAAGCGAAATTTTTTTCATTACAACGAAACACTAAACGACAACTGCTTAAGAATATCTGCGAAAACTTGGTACGGCAAAGGCTCGCCATCTACTTCGGTAATCGCATAACCAATTTTTCGCAAATTCGCAATAATAGGAGCCGTACGATTAGCATATTCTGTGAGGCGAATTTTTATCGTTTCGGGAGTATCGAGTGTGCGTCGCTTAAACATTCCTCCACAAAGTGGGCAAAACTCGGGAGTCGCATGTTCGTGGTACATCACCGCCGTGGCACATACCGAGCAAATCAGTCGATTGCTATTTCTATGGATCGATGTTTCGGGTTTCACATCGAGTAAAATAGCGTGCACATTATCTCGACCGTACAATGTTTCTAAGAAATCGATAAGTCCCTTGCCGCCATCGAGCTCGAAGGCTTCGGGATATGTTCGAGGAGATCCGCTATACACAATCCCAAAACCAGATTCTGCAATTTTTGCCGTACGCTCTTTTACGATTTTATATACCCACGCCGGGTCAAGTAATATCCCGGTGTCGAAATCATGACGCAAACGGTCGATGAAAGGATCGCGTTGACTTGCAGGATCATGCACAACAGTTTCAAGATATTTCCCCGTATCAAGGTGAATCAACCCAAATTGTTGCGCCAATAAATTTGCCTGCGTTCCCTTCCCCGCCCCAGGAGGGCCGTATACCATAATTGCTTTACGCATATAAGATAGTATAACAGACCGCAAATAGTAAAAAATAAACAACAATCCCGAAAACCAAAAACATTCTCACATTCTTAAGAATGTGAGAATGTTTTTGAATAAAAAAACCGAGCACGAACTCGGAATGTTGGGAAGAGCCCCTCCCTCTCATCGGGAAATTCAGCGAACAATTAAAGTTCTAACCCCGCCTGCGACGGGATGAATAACCACACTTACAGTGCGGTTATTCATAATCCTCCGAGGTCAAGGGTTGCAGTAATGTTAACGCTCGATACAAAGTCGGGCATATGACTCACGAGTACTAACGCGCCCTGATAACTATTCAACGCCCCGGCAAGTATTGGCAAATGACGGAAATTAATATGGTTTGTCGGCTCATCGAGAATTAATACGTTCGGCCCCTGAAGCACAAACCGAGCAAAACACAGCAACCCTTTTTGCCCCTCCGAAAGCGAATCGACATGGTTACGAAGTAAATCATCAGTAAACAAAAAATGTGCGGCAACCGAACGCAACCTACCCTCAGTGCCCTCTTGCATCACACCGGACATTGACTCATACACTGTTTTTTGGGGATCCAATCCAGAAAAATCCTGAGCATAATAGCCAACTAATGCATCGGGCGACAACACGAATCCTTTTCCTTTACCCGAAGCTAGTTGTTTTAATAAAGTGGTTTTCCCAATACCGTTTGGACCAGTGATCAACAATTTCTCTCCGCGCTTCAACGCAATATGCACCTTATGCATTACCAATTTCGCTTGCGAGATAACTGGAACTCCAGTAATTTCTATTAGCGAACCCGTTGACTCCTTTGCCGGAATTGTACATGCGCTTATCGTTTTGTCTTCTTCGCGCATGGTAACAAGCTGGCTTTCAAGCTCAGCAATAGCTTCACGCATTTTGCGTGCCACATCACGCATGTGCCCACCTTTCTGTGCAAAAAAATTCATTTGGTCTTTACGAGATGCAATATCTTTTTGTAAACGCACATTTTCCCTGCGCTCACGCTCAATACGTGCAGTGATATCCGCAACCACACGCAAATAGTCTCCAACATACTGCTCTACCTTATGAGTAAATACGTCTAAATATAAAACACCATGGGTAATAGCATTCAAGAAATGTGCATCGTGAGAAATAATGAGTACTGTCTTTTGGTAATCAATAAGGAATTGTGTAAGGTGGGTAATACCCGCTTTATCGAGATTGTTCGTTGGTTCATCTAATAATAAAATGTCGGGGTTTTGTATGAGCGCAAATGCCAAAAGTAATCGTGCTTGCTCGCCACCAGAACATTTTCCAATAATTTTATCGAACGAAAATTTAAGATTTACCGCATGCAATACTTTTGTAATCTTTGGGTCGATATCATATACCTTTTTCGTAAATGCACCTTCAAAAAATTCGCGAACTGTTTTCGCGAGATCTTCTTTTTTTACCACCTGCGCGGCAATAGCGATAGTTGCCCCATCACGAACATGCACGCCACCCTCTTCGGGTTGCAACTCTTGTAAGATGAGTTTGAAAATCGTAGTCTTCCCCGCACCGTTTTGGCCCATCAGTGTCACCTTCGCCCGCTCACGTACGCTAAAATTCACCGTATCTAAAATAGTTTGGCGAGGACCATAATTAAATACGACATCGCTAAACCGCAATACCACGTCACCGTGGTCATATATTTTCTGGTCAGACATAAATTTAAAAGAATTAAAAACGTCGACCTCCAGATCGAAAACGACGCACTCGCGACATCCCAGGGCGCATACCATGATGCTCGGATGTAGTGGATTTGCGAGTAGTAGGGGCGCGGTGTAACACGACACCGATCTGCGAAGCGGGGAGCTCAGGAAGTGTTGCAATAGAAATTGCGGTGCGGATCAAACGTTCAATATCACGCACTTTACCACGCTCAATTGGCGTAGCAAAAGAAATAGCCCTTCCCTCTTTTCCGGCACGGCCAGTACGACCAATACGATGCACATAATCTTCAGCTTGCTGCGGAAGGTCATAATTCACCACAAGCTCAATATCAGAAACGTCGATACCACGAGCGGCAATATCAGTTGCGACAAGCACACGATATTTCCCAGATTTAAACCCATCAAGCGCCTCACGTCGTTGGCCCAACGATCGATTCGAGTGAATTTCGGCCACAGTGTATCCTAAATGTCGAAGTGCCGCACACAAACGCTTTGCGCCAAATTTCATACGACAAAAAATTAATGTAGACCCTTGGTAGTCGGTTAATATTTTCTGGAGTAATGCATTTTTTTGTTCTCGAGGCACAACAAAAAACTCTTGCACGACACCAGTGGCAACCGTACCAGAACGAGCAATTTCAATACGCACGGGGGCACGCATATGGTGCGTGGCAAGTGAAAAAATTTCATTCGGCATAGTCGCAGAAAACAAAAGCGTCTGCCGTTTAGGGGGAATAAGCTGAAGAATATGTTTAATTTGCGGGAGGAAACCCATGTCGAACATACGGTCTGCCTCATCGAGTACAAGCATAGCAACGGTTGCGAGTGACAATGTTTTACGAAGTAGATGGTCATTAATGCGGCCAGGAGTACCAATAACAACATGGGGAGAACGGCGAAGTGCGCTCATTTGGTACGACATCGAAGCACCGCCAATAAGCAATGCAGTCTTGCAACCCAAGGAACCGCCAACTTTTTGAAATGTTTCATCAATTTGTATTGCAAGCTCACGAGTAGGCGCAACCACAAGCCCCGTGCCACCCAATGCCTGCAAGCGCTGGAGCATAGGAAGAGCAAATGCCAAAGTCTTTCCCGTACCAGTTTGTGCAATACCGACAATGTCCTTACCAGTCATTGCAGGGGGTATCGCCTGCTCTTGAATAGGTGTTGGCACAACAAAACTTAATGATTGCAATATAGAAAGTAGCCGTGGTTCAACGCCAAGACCCGCAAAACCGTTAGTTATTGGATGTGATTCAGACATAAGAGTGATGCTATATATACTACAACAAAAATAAAAAAGGTGCAAATTCTATTCTAGTCTTTGCACATAACAACAATACCAAGCTCACTACTAATATTTGGAAGTCCGACTTCCAAATATTGACTGATCCTACAGGTGTCAATTGTGATATAAAACAAAAAGCGTCCAACATAGGACGCATGTAAGAAAAGATTAGGCTTCCCAAGAATCAATCATTTTACGAATCGCTTCCTCCGAAACACCGTGAGTATTGCGTTTTGCCGCAACAACCGGGTCGGGATGCGGCAAACTAACAACGGCTACAATATATCCAGCGGCACGAGCAGCATCGGCGTAGGGCTTCCAGCAACTATGGCGAATATTAGTGTTATCACAAATCACCACAGCAACACCGTTACCAATACTTTTTTTAAACGCACGCAAATTAAGTTTGTGGTAAATCCCCAATATCTTGGGATTAAAACGATACACACCAGTATATCGATCAACAAAATATTTATCAGTAAAATGGATAGCGCCATCTGCCAGGGCAAGTACTTGTGCAACCGTACTCTTCCCGCTCCCAGGAACACCACGCATAATGTAAGCGACCTTCACGGTACCCATAAAGACACTCCACCAATACAAAAGATCCGTATAACAATCTACCAAAAAAATCCAACAAAGTCAACGCACTGTATAACCGCACCATACTCTGGACTCTAATGTAGATAACGACAATTGTTGCTC
>CAYJQG010000005.1:0-43947 GCA_964372325.1 uncultured Candidatus Saccharibacteria bacterium | reverse complement strand
ACAATGCCGCAATCTTTGCATTGAAGGATTTCGTTATTGTTCGGAGAACATTTTGGCATTTTGTTTTTACTGCGTGCCTTTGTTATTTATTGCTATTACGATTTTTGCTTTATGAACAACATGGTACTGTAGTGGTGTTCGTATTTAGCATTCTTTTATTTTTTCTGCTCGAAGAATTGTTTGCATATCATGTGAATATGCTTGGCGTAGAGCGAGCGCTTATTTCTTCTATTTTTACGCTCATTACACTGCAGATCTCTTGGTTTCTTTCGTTACTTCCACTTACTTTTTTTGCTATCGTTCATTTGGTTTTTTTGATACTTTTTGTATTGGTTGACATTGCCTTTCGTTTTTATAGAAATACGTTATGGTGGAATATTATTGTGCAGCGATTATTGTTGTTGCTCGTCGTTTTTTTAATCGCTGCATTGACGATGCGTTGGACTTTATAATAGGGTTTATGGTATAGCCAATAGGGTATAGGGTGCGCTACCATTTTATTTATGATTTCTTTTTATTCGAAAACTCAAGAGATTAGTTATGCGGTACTTCGCGTTGCTTCGAATGTCCGTCGTTATGAATTGCGTTGTCGGTTAGAGCGTATGGCGTATGACATGGCAGAAGCCGGTGCTCGTGAGGCCCACGAAGACTTACTATTAACAAGTACCGCGTTACGGGCGCTTTTGGCACTTGGTTCTGCGCTGTATGCCATTGAAAGTATTCATGCTTCTGGCTTAGAGCGCGAATTGAAGAATCTTGATTCGGCAATTCGGAAATCCTTTGGTTTTATGCCATTGCCGAACCTTAATGAGATTTTCACTGCAGCAAATATTATAACTAAATCTAGCGATGTACCAGTTGATGATAGTGATTATGGCACCAAAGATGACTTCGATTCTAATTTATTATTAGATGAAGATCATATTGATGTTCATCATAATGTTGCTCCTGATAATATTGCTACCGCTCATGGCATGACGAGTTTTAGTGTTGTTTTGCAGCAGGCTCAAGATCGACAGGATGCTATGTTGAAGTTTATTGAAAGGTTTGGTTCGGTTGTCCAATCTAGCTCATCACAAGCAGTTAATGGGTTCGGCAACCATTCGGCAACATCAGGTACTGGTTGCCGAATGAAGGATTTGGTTGCCGAATTTCCGAACGTGAGCGAACGTACATTGCGGAACGATTTACAGCGTCTTTTAAACCAGGGAGCCATTGCGCGTGAAGGAGTTACCTCCACCGCTTGTTATTTTATTCCCTCTCATCTTACCCCCCCTCCCACCCAGTCAATCGATGTTCCCATCGTTCTGTCGTAATGAAATTCGTTATGCGTTCGTTTACATTCATGTATGAGGGAATAAACCTGATCCACAGTTATGATTTGACATATCCCGTCTCGATCCTTTATATTTAATACATTGTTTCCTAATAGCTTATTGTGAGGATAAGCTATGATCGGATTTCGGATATTGCATTGCAGATGTCGGATTAAGCCCCGATCCTGCTCTGCGCTACGAGACTGCAGCTTCAATGCTTTTTTGTTAATTTTGGCTACGGCTTGTGAGAAAAAATTCATGAGATACTCGCGTATATCACGAATTTTTTCTCACTGTGCCTCGCCTAAAATTACCCTCAAAAATCATTTGAAGGCAGTCTCGTAGTGCAGAGCCTGATGTCTGGATTTTAATATCCGAAATCTGATAGTCGTATAAATTCCTCACCTCTGCGCGAGGTTTTTTCTTTTGTTAACACAATTATTCCATATGCTTCGGTCGATTCATCACTTTGTAATTGGTGGTGGAGAGCAGGGATAATTTGCTAGAAAAAAAATTACAAAAATAATAGTTGAAATTTAATTAAGATTTTTATGGGAAATACATTAACAAAGCGTATTGCCGTTGTTGCAGTTTCTGCCGCAACCGTAATTGCGCTTTCCGGAGTTCTCCCATTGGCAGCACGCGCCGCCACTTTTTCTCGCGACCTCACTGTGGGATCAAAGGGTGACGATGTTACTGCACTTCAGCAATTCCTCATTGATGGGGGCTATTTGAAGATTGCACAGCCAACGGGTTACTTTGGTAGATTAACGAAAGCCGCAGTTGCCGCATGGCAAAAAGCTTCCGGAGTCTCCCCAGCGGCGGGATATTTTGGCCCAAGAAGCCGTGCAGCATATGTAGCGATGGCTGGTGGCTCGGGTAGCGGGCCGACAAGCGGTTCAACCGTGGGCTTGCCTGCGGGCTTAACCCTTGAATCTGTTTCTGTCGTGGCAAGCATCTTACCTAATGATGTATTGCGCGCGGAGACTACATTATTTAAGGCTACGGCGGTTGGTGGTGACGTTACTATTAACACCGTAACAGTGCAACGCACTGGTTTCGCAGCTAATGCAACTATCGTTGGCGTCGCACTTATTGATAAATCGACGGGATTGCAACTTGGTTTAGCGCGTCCCGTTGGTTCGGATGATCGTGCCATAATCGGCGAACCTGTTACATTAAAAGCTGGCGAGAGTCGTGTTTTTGCGATTGCAGTAAATCGTGCTGCTGTTGCTGCTGGTGGTGCCGGACAACTACTTTCTATGGATGTTGTTGCGGTGAGTGCTTCGGCTACAGTGAATGGCTCTCTTCCGCTTAGAGGTGTTCAGCATACGATTAATACCACGTTACTTACTGGTACGGTTGCTGTTGCTCGTGGCGCTGCTGATCCTGGAGCTGCATCAATACAGGAGATTGGGAAAGCCTTTAATTTTTCTGGCGTTGCGCTCACCGCTGGGGCAGCAGAGGATCTGTTGTTTAAGAGTATCCGATGGAATCAGACCGGGTCTGCTTCAAAGGGTGACCTCGCAAACGTAAAGACTTATGTAAATGGCATTGCATATGATGCCGTAATAAGTTCCGATGGTAAGTATTATTCCACCGTATTTCCTGGCGACGGGGTTCGTATTGCTAAGGGTTCTGTTGCACAGGTATATGTTGGCGGTCAGATCTTGAGTGGTGCATTGCGCACTGTTTCTTTCGATCTTGATCGTCGCGATATTTATCTTGTTGGTGCAACTTTTGGTTTTGGTATTACGCCTCCATTGCCTGGCGGTGCCGATCCCGGAGCGAACACTTCATTGTTTAGGCCATTAGATAATCCATATTGGGATAACGTAATTACTAATATTGGTGCTGGTACAACGAACTCTTCTTTGTGGAGTGGTGTTCCTGCAACAACTATTCCAGTGAATGTTCCTGGTGTTGATATCTTAGGGCTTACTATTGTTGTCACGGGTGAACCGGTTACCTTGGACTTGCCGGTTAACGCTGGTGTGACTGGCGCTGGACGTACATTGGCAGCAAACTTAGATTCAGTTCAGCTCGTTAATGCCGCAACTGGCGCAATTGTTGGAGGTCCATTAACCCCGACTCTTGCTGCTGCTAATGGAGCATTAGTGAATTTTACTGGTATCCGTCTTCCTCGGGGTGTTAACAATCTTAAATTGCAAGCGAAACTTGTTAATGTGGTTGGTAGTGCTTGGGTCACCGGCAATACTGTAGTCGCAAGCTCTTCTCCTGCAGTGGCTATTGGTGATATCACCGGAACGAATATTGTGCTTGCTGCAGTTAATGGCTTAGCACAGAACGTTCGTGTTGGTTCTTTGTCTTTGTCTATCTCTACTCAGCCTACTGGCCGCGCACTTGTTGGCGGAGTTCCAGCGTTTGAATTTTCTCGATTGATCCTTGACGCCTCAAATTCTGGAGAGAATATTCGTTTAACGAGCATACCAATGGCATATCAGGGATTCTTGGCTGGAGCGTTAGCGACGAGTTTGCGTAATTGTCAGGTATATGATGGCGTCGCTGCAAATGCCGTGTCTCTTACTACTGGTTCCAATGTCCTAAATCCAACAATATTTTCGTCTTCAACAGTATTTACTTTTGATGGCAATGGTGTTGTGGTTGAGAAAGGTACTGGTCGTACGCTTTCCTTCCGTTGTGATGTGGTTACTGGCGCCGCTGGTACCTATTACATTGGTTTGGAGTCTGATAATGCCCCTCTATTTACTGGTGCAAGCGGATTGACGAGTGGTGATATTATTGCCGAAGTTATGAACGATGCTGTTGGTCCATTGATGGCGGTTGCTGGTGCTGGTGTTTATACCATTACCAATGAACCTTCGGTGTTGTATAAAGCTGCGCAAGCCGGCAATAGTGAGGTACTATTGGCTCAATTTAACGTCAATAACACCGGTGCTGAAGATTTATGGAAGAAGCAATTCGCCTTTGAAATGGGTAACCTTGCTTCGAGTACACCTGCAGACCTTGCTGGGCAGAAAGCTTCGTTGTGGCTTGGTAATACTAAGCTTGCTGATATCCAATTTGGTTTGGGTGCGGCTGGAGCGCAACGATCTGCAACTACAACGCTTTCTGCTAACGGTGTATTAATCCCAAGGAATGCTACTGTGCAGTTCAGTGTTCGTGGAACACTCTCTGTTCAGAATGCTGACGAAGGGACTCCTGGTAACTTCATTCAGATTATGGTTGATGGCGCGAATAATGGCTTGGGTGGTAACTATGCGTTGGGTGTTTCTTCTGGTGCAACGATCGGAGCGAATGGTGGTGTGGCGTTTGCTGATGTCGGGAGCAATGGTGTCCGTGCATTCCGCGCCTTCGCTTCATTTGAAGACGTGACTACCCAGACAGCGCTTGTTGCTGGTTCAGATCTTTATGCAGTGAAAGTTACGGCAAATGCCGGACGTGATCTCGGCTTACGTCGACTTTCATTCCAAATTGCTACTACTGGCGCTGCAGGGTTCTCCGTGACTGGATTCCAGGTATTTGGTCCTAGTGGTGCAGTAAATGCTGCTGGGGTATTTGCGATTGATAAGTACGTTGCTGGTGCTGATGTTGACGCAGTAGAAATTGGTTTTGACGCTGGAAATCCGGATCGTCTTGTCCCTGCCGGAACTTCAAAGATCTATCGACTTCGAGCTAATACTATTGCTGGTTTGACCGCCAATAACGTTGAAACATTGAACGTTGCGTTGCGTGGTGATGTCGCATATCCTGCGCTCGCGGGTTTGATGGGCACGTTTGCTGCCGTTGATGCCGATCCATTGAATGATGGTGTGGTGTTGAATGTATTTAGTATAGTTACACCTACTACTGCGGCGGTTGATGGCAATGTCGACTTCACGAATGGTTTTGGTTGGCCATTTATTGGCAAGGGCATTGGGCTACTTGGTCCTGGTCAGAACCTTACGACCGGAAGTTTCCGCGATTAATCTCGGTTTCTTGAGACGAGTACAAAGGCCCCCGATATACATCGGGGCGCCTTTGTTTTTAGGACTTATTGCGGAAGTCTTGAGATTTGCTTCTGGATGGTATTTTACCTATAATAGGTTAAAAGCTTATCCGTGGAGCCAAGTCTACTTTTATGCTCCGTACCATTATTTTTATCGTATTAATTATCAGTGCGTTTGCATTAACCGCAGTTTTTATCCTGCGTGATTGGCGTGGTTTGACGGGCTCACCACGTGTTGACTCGCGCTATAGCGCATCAAACGCATCATCGACATTTCTGAATATTCCTTTGCCGCAAGCGATGTCTACGACATCGGCGCGCGTTCCAGACGCATTCGTCGAGCAATCTCGTTCCATATTGCAACGGCCTTATCGAATCCCAGTGACACTTCCTGCATCTGCGAAAGAAAGCCTGCGGAGTCAAATCGATGGCCTTCGGCAACAGCTTTTTGTTTCTTACGATAGTCTCGCACCGTGGCTTGAGCTTGGTACTACGCTCCAGGTTATTGAAGACTATGTTGGTGCGCGAGACGCCTGGGAATTTGCCAGTACCATTCGTCCTCACAATAATCTTTCTTTCCGTTATCTCGGTCATCTCTATGGTTATTATTTACATCAAAATGACCTTGCTATTCGTGCATATCGTCGTGCTATTGTTAATGACGTGACTGATGCAGCCTCTTATTTAGATCTCGCTGATTTTTACTGGGATACCCAAATCGTTGCATTTCGTGAACGTATACCCACGTTATTACTTGATGGCGTTGGTACTGCAACGAACAAGTTTCTTATTTTTGTTCGTCTTGGCCGTTATTATGTTGATACAAAAGATATTGCTGCGGCACTTCGTTTTTATGAAGCGGCGTTGGAAATAGACCCTGCCAATGTTTCTTTGCGAGGTATTGTTGCAGACCTTAAGCCTTGAATTATTAAACTTTTGGGTGACAACATCAGCTTTTTTGCTGTTCTAATTTGTATGCCTCGTCGTATACTTGTTTTTTCTCTTAACTATTACCCTCGTTTTATTGGTGGTGCAGAAATTGCGATTAAAGAAATTACTGACCGTATTGATCCGCGTGTTATTGAGTTCCACATGATTACGCTGCGTTTTGACAGCACGTTGCCGCGCATAGAGCGTATCGGTAATATTTTGGTACATCGTATTGGCTTTTCTTCCGTTCGTCCTTCTATTGTGCAGCTAAAGCAATTTCCACTACATTTCAATAAATATTTGTTTCAAGTGCTTGCTCCGCTTATGGCAATTCGGCTCCACTGGCGTTACCGCTATTCAGCTGTTTGGGCGATGATGGTGCATTCATGTGGAATACCAGCGGTTCTTTTTAACTTTTTTTATCCACGCGTCCCTTATTTGCTTTCGCTTCAAGAAGGTGATCCGCTTGATTATATCCAGCGTCTTATGCGCCCGGTGCGGTTTTTGTTTCGGCGTGCATTTACTCATGCCAATAGTGTCCAGGCCATATCAACTTTTCTTGCGCAATTTGCAAGTACCATGGGTTACCGTGGTGTCCCTATAGTCATTCCGAACGGCGTTGATATTGCTCTGTTTTCAACGCCGGTGCCAAAAGAAATTTTTGTTGCCTTGCGTCCACTGTTTCAGCAAAGCGCTGGTAAAACTTTCTTAATTACTGTTTCTCGTTTGGTGGCGAAGAACGCGGTTGACGATATCATCCGCGCGCTTGCTTTACTGCCGTTACGTTACCACTTGCTTATTATCGGTATTGGGCCAGAAGAGGGGCGGTTACGTGCGTTAACGGTATCGCTTGGTGTTTCGAATCGCACTTCATTTCTTGGGGCAATAGCAAATAATGAGCTCTCGCAATATCTCCAGCATTCCCAAATATTTATACGTCCCTCACTTTCTGAGGGGATGGGCAATGTGTTTATTGAAGCGTTTGCGGCGGGTACTCCTGTCATCGCTACGCAAGTGGGGGGCATTGCCGATTTCTTATTTGACGTTGAACGTAACCCAGGTACGCCTCCTACTGGCTATGCGGTAGATGCGCATGACCCACGCGCCATTGCCCAAAAAGTTGAATATATTATGCATAATTCTGATGAGGTGCGATATACGACAGATAATGCAAGAAAATTTATCCGTACCATGTATGACTGGGATGATATTGCGCGACGTATGCATTCTTGTTTCGATCAACTTGTCGCACTTCCACATATGAAAATTTTAATTGCAACCGGAATTTATCCGCCGGATATTGGCGGCCCGGCAACGTATAGCAAATTGTTGTACGATGAGTTGCCGAAGCGTGGGATGGCAACCATGGTATTAACGTTTGGCACCGTGCGGCATTTGCCGCCGGTTATTCGTCACGCCGTCTATTTTTTTAACGTATTGTGGTTTGGTTGGGGCGTTGATATTATTTTTGCGCTTGATGCTGTTTCGGTGGGACTACCGGCCATGGTATGTGCAAAAATTTTGCGTAAAAAGTTTGTGATTAAAATTGTCGGCGACTATGCGTGGGAACAGGGGACGCAGCGCTTTGGTGTGATTGACGACATCGATACATTTCAGGAACGTCACCATTATCATGTCGTTGTTCGCTTACTGAACATTATTCAAAAGTTTGTTGCGCGACAGGCCGCTATGGTAATTGTCCCGAGTGAATATCTTAAGCGTATTATTCGTGGTTGGGGAGTTCAAGATTTGCGTATTCATGTTATTTATAATGCGGTTGAATCAATGGAATCGGTTTTGCCCCAGCAGAAGCTCGCGGCTGAGCGTTGGGTTGTTTCTGTTGGGCGACTTGTCCCATGGAAGGGTTTTCGCGCGTTAATTAATGTTTGCAATGCACTGCGTAACGACTATCCTGATTTACGTTTGAAGGTTGTTGGTGATGGCCCAGAACATGCAGAACTTTCGTCGCAGATTGACCATCTTCACCTTCAAGATGTTGTACAACTTGTGGGGCGGAAATCGCACGACGAGACATTGCGATATATTGCTGCGGCAGATGTGTTTGTGTTGAATAGCGGCTATGAGGGACTGTCGCATGTATTAATTGAGGCGTTGCAGTTAGGTGTGCCTGTGATGGCAAGTCGTAAAGGCGGGAATCCTGAACTCGTTGTTCCTGGGAAAACCGGCGTTGTATTCGAATATAATAATTTTGAAGAAATTATGCAGCAACTACGCGCAATGCTCGGCGGCACAGTGCGTGTTGATCGAGGGTCGTCTGCACACACCGCGTTTTTGCGACGTTTTGATTTTAAACATATGATCGATGAGACGCAGCGGGTTTTAAGGTTATAATAATATTTAATGAATAAAAGCATCCAAACGATTTCTCAACAGACCGCTTCGCCCGCTTGAAACGATTATAAGCGGGCTGCACTTGGCTTTTAGTCTGTCTCGAAATCGCTTGGATGCTTTTATTCATTTGTATTTTAGTCCGGTAGTTTGGTGTGCTTTATGCCTACGTTAATGTTAAGTCTTGATAAAAAGATTCTCGATCCGCAGTCGGCGGTTGCATTGAGGATGCGCAGGTACGGTGGCGATGAGCCACTATATATTTTAGTCCCCGCGCTCAATGGTGTGGAGTTATCACTTAACCAACGGGTGCGCGTGTATGGTGTTAAGGGAAATAAAATTCTTCAGTTTTTTCGACTGCTTTACCGCGCTCATGCGTTGATTGTGGAATTTCGAATAACGCGAGTGGCTACACAAGACCCGTTTTTTCTAGGACTCATTGCGCTATTCCTTAAGTGGAGGAGTGGTGTGCTGTTTGAGGCTCAGGTGCACGGCGATTTTTATAGTACGGATTATTATCGTCGTAGTGGTTTCGCGAATTTTGTTCGGTATTATTTGGGGAAATTTGTTTTGCGTCGCGCTGACTTTGTGCGCGCGGTTTCTTTGCGTATAATGGAGAGTCTTGTGGCGCAAGGTATTCAAGATTCGCATATTATTGTGAGACCAATATCGATCGATGCAAATGCTATTACCTCTTACAAACCGCGTCTTGATTTGCATGTTCGATACCCTCAATTTCGTAAGATTTTTTTAGTACTCGGTCGTTTTGATAGAGTAAAAAATATCCCTTGGCTGTTGCAAATTTTTCGTGAAGTTGCTGATCGTGACCCGAGTATCGGGTTATTGTTAGTTGGCGAGGGAGCAGAAAAATCTTTGATACAAGACACTATTCGTCGTCTTCATTTGGAAGACAATGTTATGATGGAGCCATGGACTGCTGATCCTTGGAGTTATTTGAAGACCGCTGATTGTTTATTATTTCCAAGTCTTAGTGAGGGATATGGGATGGTAGTTGTTGAAGCTATTGCCGCAGGGTGCCGTGTGGTTATGAATGATGTTGGTGTTGCGAATAATGAGGTTTTACCATCTGCGCGTGTCACCATTCTTTCGATTAATGGTCGCGAGGCATGGGTGCGTGCAATGCTTAGAATATGAAATTACTTATTGTTACACAGAAAGTTGATCGCGATGATCCAATATTAGGATTTTTCCACCGCTGGATTGAGGAGTTCGCAAAACATTGTGAGCGCATTGTAGTAATTTGTTTGCAGTGTGGAACATATCAGTTACCTGGCAATGTGACGGTTTTATCACTTGGGAAGGAGCGATACATTAAACAACCTCGAATAATTCGTCGATGTATATCCATCTTACTTTTTTATCAATATATTTGGCAGAAACGCAAAGACTATGATGCTGTTTTTGTGCATATGAACCCGGAGTATGTTGTGCTTGCTGGTTTATTCTGGAGATTGTGGCGTAAGCGTATATTGTTGTGGTATGTTCACCCGCGGGTTAATTACATACTTTACTTCGCCCATTTTTTTACGAATTTGGTGTTAACGGTGAATGTCGCTTCATTCCCATTTCCTTCATTAAAGGTTGTTGCAATTGGTCATGGCATTGATACGGACCTTTTTTCTGTTAATACGAATGTTATGCGAGCGAGCAGTTCTTTGCTTGTCGTTGGACGTATTACCCCCATTAAATATTTGCATACACTTCTCGCTGCGTTAATAGTTTTGGATTCCGAGAATATTCTTTTTTCTTTGACTGTTATTGGGCGTTATGATATTCGTTTCCCTGAATATTGTGAACGTATTCGTATCATGCTTGAGTTGCTTGGCCATCGTCACGACATTACTCATATAGATTTTATTATGCATAGCGAGCTCCCCGCGTATTATCAAGCGCATACCGCATTGATCAATCTTACTCCAACGGGAAGTTTCGATAAGGTGATATTGGAATCTATGGCGTGCGGGACTCCTGTTATTGCTTCTAACCAAGTTTTTCGTTCAGTGCTCCCCGTTGCGCTTCTGCCCTCGGAGCGTGACGTACATGCCGTCACAGAAGCGATACGTTACATGTTTTCATTGCGTGATGAAGAGCGTGATGCGATTGGTATGCAGTTACGTAAATACGTTTTTGCCCATCACCATCTTCCTCGACTTATCGATCGTATTTTTGCGTCTATATAAAATATTTTTATGCATTTTTTTACTTTTTTACGAGAGAGTTTTCGCGGAAAAACTATTGGGCGTATATTATTATTTTCTGCGCTTTTAGATCTTTTTAGTCGTGATCGATTTTTGCAGGAGGCGTATACTGTTTTAGAACTGGGCAGCGCTATTGCATCTCACCAGCGCGCTTTTCCGTCATCGTGGCGTATGACGTATTCGAATTATGTTCATGTTACTCCTCCTGCTTTGTGTATTGATGTTACTCGCCCGTTTTCGTTACCATCTGGTGCCTATGGTGGTGTCGTTGCTTTTAATCTTCTTTATGCTATTGATGATTATATGCATTGCTTGTCTGAGTCTTTGCGCGTGGCAAAGTATTTTGTTCTTTTTAATATTCCCGTTGTTTCTGGTCTTGCTCCGCACCCAAATGATTTTAATCGATTTACCATCGATCGTCTTCGTACCATTTGTTCTCATTTCTCTTCCTCTTTAGGTATACAATATGAAATTATTCCATTTGGCGGTTCTTGGAGTTCTGCGGTGAGCTGTATTGATGTTTATCTTCGTTTTCGTATTGTGAAAATTCCTTTCTATGCGCTTGCCTTTTTTCTTGATCGTTGCGATGCCTGGATTTCACGTGATTGTCCGTTGCAGTATGTAGTGCTCATGAAGAAAAATTTTCATTCTTAACTTATCAGGCAACAAGTCTAATATTTTTTTGTCTCTTTATTATGGGTATTCAAGTCGATAAAAGTACTTATGATTTTTCTCGGTATGTTTATCCCTCAAGGTGGATGAGTTACTGGCATCAAATTGTTGAGGTGTTGCGGGTAAAACCGGAGCATGTTTTAGTCGTTGGTGTTGGTGACGGAATAGTTGTAGAGATCTTACGCAATAATATTTCTCAAGTTATTGCTTTGGACATCGATCCCTCATTGCGTCCTGATGTCGTAGCGTCTGTGCAATCCACGCCTTTTTCCGATAACGCTTTCGACGTTGTATTGTGCGCCGAAGTTTTAGAACATTTACCCTTTGATCAGTTTGAGATTTGTCTTCGTGAGTTGCATCGAATTGCAAAACAATTTGTTATTCTTTCGCTTCCCCATTTTGGCCCATCAGTGAAGTTGGATGTTAAATTACCATTGCTTCCTGAATTACAATTTGCCTTAAAGATACCGATTTCTAAGGCGCATCAGTTTAATGGTGAGCATTATTGGGAGATTGGTAAGTATAGTTATCCACCGCGACGTATTCATCGCGCAATTAGTAATTTTTTCATTGTGCAGAGAGAGTTTGTTCCATTTGAGAATCAATATCACCATTTTTATATTTGTAGCCCTCGAAAATAATTTTACGAGCGCCTCGGCAATGTATGTATTTGCTATGAAACACTTATTGAAGACATTATTTTATACTGTAGTGCGACATTACAATTTTTCTGGAGCTGTTGTTTTGATGTACCACTCAATTTCTCATAACGGGGAATTTTTTTCAGTTACGCCAATGGCGTTTGAGCAGCAAATGCATTATTTGCGACAAATGCATTTTACGGTGCTTAGCTTTGATGAGTTCTTCGCGCGACTTCAGGCGCGTAAGGATTTATCCCGCGCTGTGGTGTTGACGTTTGATGATGGGTATGAAGATAATTTCACTACGGCATTTCCCATATTGCAACGTTATGGGCTTCCCGCGACCATTTTTGTCAATACTTCGCTTATTGGGAACGTAGCTACTCGTAAGAGTGGTTTGCGTATGCCGATTTTATCTTGGGACATGATGTTGCAAATGGTGCGCGGGGGTCTTATTACATTCGGTTCGCATTGTCATACGCACGAAAAACTTACTACTCTATCTCACGATCGTGTTGAGTTTGTAGTGCGGACTTCGCAGCATATTCTTGAAGAGCGTCTGGGGGTATCTCCGCGTTTTTTTGCTTATCCTTATGGCGTATATGATGATGTTGTTTTAAGTATTGTGAAGCGTTATTTTGATGGGGCCGTTTGTGTACGTCCGGGGCGAGTTACTTTAAAAACTTCGTTTTTGCGTATACCAAGGAATGCCATTGATTCTGCCGTTACTCCGGTACATTTTCAGGGCATCGTGCATTACGGTCGGATTTCATGAGTTTATTTTTTTTGAAAAACTTAGGCTCTCATTCTTTTGTTTTATATAAGTTATGAATTCCTCAGAGCGATTTTTAAAAGAGAGTTTGCAGCATCTTGCCGATGAGCAAATCGTTCACGATATTGGTGGCGGTCAGTCGCCACAAGACCGTGCGCGTTTTAAACAATATGTAGTCGTAGATGTTCGCGCAGAATATCATCCGGATATTTTGGCGGATATTCATCACCTACCATTCACTGATAACTCTTTGGGGGCGATAACCTGTTTTTCTGTATTAGAGCATGTACAGAATCCCGAGATTGCCTGTCAGGAATTACTGCGTGTGTTGCGGCCAGGCGGGAAATTACTCGTTACCGTTCCGTTTATTTGGCCTTACCACGGTAGCACAACTGCTGGCCCTGATTATTGGCGATTTACTGATGATGGTTTGCGCCTCTTGTTTCGCAACTTCTCATATATTGAAATCGTGAAGAGCGGTGGTTACTTTTCTGCCCTCGCCAATTTTCTGCCCTTTTCTTCTTATTTTTATTGGTTGTTTCGTCCTCTTTCTGTATTCTTGGACTTTTTTCTTTCCCTTCGTAGCACCACGTCTGGATATATTGTTTTTTTAGAGAAATAATTTTATGAGGTTATTTTATATTGCAAACGCTCGCATACCGACAGAGAAGGCCCATGGTATTCAAATTATGAAGATGTGTGAGGCTTTTGCGCGCACTAAAACGAATGCTAGTCAGCGTGTTGAGGTTGTCCTTGTTCTTCCACGGCGTTTCAATCGCTTGCGCAATGATCCTTTTGTTTATTATGGTGTAGAGCGCATTTTTCGCATCGTTTGGCTTCCGTGTATAGACCTCATCTCGCTCGATTTTATTTTTGGTCGCTTCGCTTTATTGTGTGAGACCACTACGTTTTTGATCGCCGCAAAGATTTTTTTGCTTTTTCGTCCTTATGACGTCCTTTACTCGCGCGAGCCTCTCACTGCATTATTTTTTCGAAATATTATTTTGGAATTACACGTCCTCCCACGGCGTATTATGTTTATACATCGTTTGTCTCTTCGTCGTGTCCAAAAATTTGTTGTGTTAACTTCTTATTATCGTGAGCCGCTATCGCATATCGGCATACCATCTTCAAGAGTTTTTATAGCTCCCGATGGAGTTGATATGTTGCATTTTAGTGTAATGATTTCGAAGGAAGATGCGAGGGGAAAATTGTGTTTACCTCTTGATAAGAGTATAGTTTTATATAGTGGTAGTTTTTATTTGTATGACTGGAAGGGCGTCGATGTGATTTTAGAAATAGCAAAATTGAATAAAGATTTTCTTTTTGTCCTGGTCGGTGGAGCCACAGAGGAGATAGAAGAGCTTCGCAAGCAATATCTGCCTAATAATATATTATTGTACTTGCATAGGCCGCATCAGGAAATTCCTTTTTGGCTTGCGGCGGCCGATATCTTGATAATTCCAAACAAAAAAGGCGATTTAGTGTCTGAGCAATTCACTTCCCCTCTAAAACTTTTTGAGTATATGGCCTCACAGCGGCCGATTGTTGCTTCTAATCTGGCATCCTTGAGAGAGATTTTGAGCGAAGATAATGCAGTTTTGGTAGAGCCCAACAATCCTTGTGCGTTTATTGACGCTATTGAAAAGATTTTACAACGTCGTGATTTTGCTGATAGCATTTCACGACGAGCATATCAAGATGTTCAGAATTATACATGGAATAAAAGAGCGGAAAATATCATAAATTTTATCAGCCAATGAATCTTTCCCAAAAAATTATAAATAAGCTTCGATTGGGGTTTCGGCTATCATCTTTGGGGGCAGATTTTTTCTCGCGATGTAAGTTGTTACTCATCTTTCTTTGGCTCCCCATCCAAAAAAGATTAGGATTGCGAAATGATATCAATGTGAAAGTGGCATTGCGGAAGTTTAATCGGCGCTTTGATCTTTATTTGACGGATAGTTCCGACCTCGCAATTCTGAAGGAAATTTTTCTTGACGACGAGTATGATGTCTCTTTAAATTGCGAACCCGATATTATTTTTGATTTAGGAAGCAACGTTGGTTTGTCGGTAATATATTTTAAATTAAAATATCCTAATTCAAAGATTTATTGTTTTGAACCAGACCCCGCGACATACCAAAAATTAAGAAAGAATACTCTTCAATTTTTTAATATATTTTTGTTTAGCGTGGCAGTATCGGATATGGTTGAAGAGGCAAAGTTTTATATTTCCGAAAGTAGTATGTCATCGTCTTTGGTGGAGAGGGAAAGGGGGCAAAAGTTTATTTTCGTTAAGAACAACACACTAGATAACATAATGAAAGAAAATAAATTGACCCACGTTGATCTATTGAAATTTGACGTAGAGGGCGCCGAAGACCTTATTTTTCGTTCTTGCAAGGACCTCGGTAATTTCAGGAAAATGATAGGGGAGGTGCATTTGGATTTGATAAAAACATCCAAAGAAAGATTTCTTGATATCTTCCGGGATGAGTTTGAACTGAAGATTAGGCCAATATCGGCCGAGAGATTTTTATTGGAAGCTGATAATAAAAAAAGCGAATAATATTGATATTTATGGGGGAACACTTTGCCACAGAACAACAATTACAGGAAGATCAATATTTTGCTCCATACCATTATTTTATCGAGCGTGGTTCTTTGAGTGGTAATGCTTATTTTTCCTATATCGATAAATGTATAGAGATCGTGTGCTTGTTTAAGCACAAGAGGATTCTTGATGCCGGCTGTGGCGACGGGTTTTTTGTTAGCAAATTAGATTGCAGAAATAATGAGATTTTTGGTATTGATTATTCTGAAAAAGCAATATCGTTTGCTAGGGTATTTAACGAAGATCGAGGAATTCGATTTGTTTGCAGTGCGATAGAGGGCATTCCGTTTCAAGACGAATTTTTTGATGTTGTGACGAATATTGCAGTTCTCGAACACATTAGGCCAGAAAATGTTGAGCTTTGTTTGAAGGAAATGTCCAGGGTGATAAAGAAAGACGGCTTTTTAATTCTCGTCGTGCCTACACACAATCTCAAAAAGACCAAGAAACATTTTCAGCATTTTAGTTTAGAAGAAATTATTAGAGCCACAGCCAGTCTTTTTGAGGTCTCAGAGGTTTGTGGTGTATATAATTGTATTTTCCCAAAGATTTTAAGATTTTTTGATAACAGGTTTATTGATATCAAACCAATATCAAAATGGCTAAAAGAATTTTTGTTTTATCGATATTTTGCTAATTGCTCCATTCGCGCAGCAGGATTGTTGGTGCTCACTTTGAGAAAAAGATAATCAATAGACCCACTGTTTAATTATCTTTCTACTGCAATTCTAAAATCATGGCTACAACTTGTCAAAAAAAGTTCACAAGATACACTGTATATTGCTCACTTTTTTTGACTGCGTTTCGCTCACGATTTTAGAATTTCGTAACGAAAATAATTAAGCAGTGGGTCTAATGTAAATTTTTTAATACTAATACAGAAGATATCGAAAACACTACTCTGTATAAGATTTGTGCTATTATTGCTCCGATGAGCCCATAATAGTAGATGCCTATATATAGAAATAATATTTGAGAAATCGAAGTAATATTATTTATGGTTCGCAGCTCTTCTACTTTTTTGTGTGCTTGTAGTACTGAGTAAATCGGTACAAAAAAGAATATCGGTAGGACCAATGAGTATATCTGCGAGAGCTGTGTTGCCTCAATGTATTTGGGGAATAGGAATTTGAAAATATATGGTGCCGCGAGGATATACGCCACTGTGATGCATGCCAGTGTTAAAAATAGGATTTGTATTTTTGCCCAAATAGTTTTTTGGACCTCGCCCATTTTTTGGGTTGCAAATTTGGGTATCGATAGTGGTATAATACTTTTAATAATACCCTTGATTTGTTCTATTGGGGCCGTGGCGAATGCATAGATTGCTAATTTAGTCGGTCCGAGAAAATAGAATAACAGGATTGCATCTGTTTGGCTTGCGATTGTGCTGATAATATTTATTAAGCTTAGGTGCCTTCCATAGCCGATTATTTCAAGATCTGTCTTGCTGTCCGGATACAATTGATGGATTTTTTTTATGGTATTTATGTAGAAGAATAGATTTATCGCTGTTGTCGTGACTATATTCGCCGATATTATCCAGAGTGGATCCTGTGTTAATAATACGGCGATGAGAATGATAAACGACGATAATATGTTTGTGGCAATGCCATATTTAGTTAAGTTTTTAAAATCTTTTTTTCCATTTAGGAATGCACTATATATACTCGAGCTATTTGCCAAAGGAGAAAGCACGCCGATTATTAATAGCGCGATTGTTAGCGTTTTGTTGCCATTAATAAAATAGTAAATCGCCATAGACGTAGATGCAAAAAACATAATCGAATTCCATTTCATTTGAACCCAGAAAGATGTTTCCAGTGTTTTATTAAAACCCCTCGCCACCGCTTGTGTTACTGCCGTGTTCATTCCCGTTAATGTAAATATCGTTAGTAGTCCCATTATAGATAGGGCATACTGATAGGTGCCGTAGACTTCCCTGGGTATCAGATTTGCAAATGCTATTGCGAGTAGCGTTGAAGACATCGAGGATATTATTTGTCCCAATGTTAGCCAAAAACCACTACTTACAAGATAGACCATGTTAGTCTTGGTATATCTTTCACTCCAGCGGAGCAGGCGGTAAATTTTTATTTTTAGATTTTGCATTGTATGTTATGCCATTGTTTAATAACCTAGAGGTATCTTGGAATTACATTATTTTAACATATCTTCTAAGTAAAAAGTTTATAAATTGGGTTTGTGGTCTATGGAAATAAATTTTGTATTGCGAATATAATATCATATAGATCGGTGATGTCGTGGATTATCCGCGCCGGACTTTTTATTGTTGTTTTTGTTCTGCTTTAATATAGCGAATAGTTTGTTTTTCCCGTATATGGTTGGGAAGGGGATTGTGTTTCGTGTGATTGTGGCGATTGTATTTGCTGTGTGGGTTTGGTTGCGAATCAAAACTTGCTCCGCGCTTTGCGCGGAGTTTCTGATGCACCTGCTGCTTTTGCGGCGTATAGCCAGGCATTAGCATATGATACGCTCGGCAATCAGTAAATTCGAGAATAGTTCAAGATTTACTGATAGTCTTGCCCAGTTGAGCGCTACGCAAGATTTTAAGCTGCAAGTGTTACAGCCCGCGCTTGATGAAACAAAGAAGGGAATTATTGAAAATGTCTTTGATGCGCGTTTGTATCTCTTTCTGGATTTTTTACTGAGCCGCATCGGTGCATTTAACGATGCAATTAAAGTTTTATAGGCAGCGCTTGCGGTTTTTCAAGAATAACATAATTCTTAGCTACCCTCTTTAATTCTGTAAGGCTTTGCTTAAGCTTTTCAAATGGTAAATATTCCAGTGCTTCAGCGTGCAAAATTATACCAAAGTCATTATTTTCAAACGGCATATTCTTTACAGGGGTAGAAAAATTAGGCTTTAAATCTTTATTTTTGTCCAAAGTTTTAACATCCGAAATGTACTTTTTAAAAACATAAGGTGCAAGGCCGTCGCCTACCCCAATAACCAAGACATTTAACTTGCCCAACGATCGAAATAGGAGTATTTTTCAAAAGTATATTTTTGATTATTTGGTTTCATTTTCGTATTAAAACTAAATATTGTAGCGGGCAGCTGCGCTTGATAACCATATCCAATTTATCTAACAGAATTGCCAATAAATAAATTGGAACTCGGATGATTCTGAATTTCAAATAGGGGTCTATTAAATGAATGGCCGAGCTAAAGGAACCGCCGATTGGAATTATCTGATACTCAGAAATTAGAAAGTCTTTCTTTAAATTATCTAAAATAGCTAATAACCTATCCTGTGGAAAACGACTAAAATCTTTTGGATGACGAGCAGTGCCTGAAATAAGAGGAATATTGAATAAAATGAATTTTCTGGCAACCCGCAAAGATTCTTTTAGACAATTCATATAATCATCAATTACGGGCAGCACATTAAAAAATATCACGCCATCAAAGTCATTGTTTGACACGGGGAATCTCTTTTCTGCGTCAATTATTAAATCTAAACCGGGCATTAATTGATAATTACTTCCCCTAATTTTCCATTCTCTGGGGAGAGCGCGCTGATGAGAAGCTGGTTCGCTGCCAAGTTCTAAAACCAGAAATTCATTATTTAACCATGGGTTTTCCTCAAAAAATTTTTTCAAAGCAATAAAAAGCATGGCTCTACCAATCGCTTTACCTCTTAAAATTTCTTCTAAAAAATATCTAAACCTCATATTTTACCAAATTTATCTATACTCTTAGATTGAATGAAGTGGACCCCCTAAGTCAATAGAGCGTTCTTTTAAGTTCTGAAAGATTGTTGCTGGTTCCACCCCATTTTTTTATTATTGCCTCAGCTTTTGGAAAAAATCTGTATTAATGCCGTGGCCTGTAAGTTGTGTTTTTTAATTAATTGCGTTAGAATTTTAGGATTAGCTGGTTTATTATTTTATGCCACAATTTTTTGTTACATCAGAACAGAGAAAACTTATTGTTGAACATGGTTGTTTTACCCGAGAAAAGAACCAACAAATTTATGATAAGTGGTTTAAGAATAGCCCACGTTATATTTTCCGCGCGATAAATAACAAGTATCATTTAACTGATTTGATATTGTGCGATGTTGGTTGTGCGTATGGGATGAATCTCCTTTATTGCAACAAAAGTTCCTATGGAATTGAGATCGTTCCAGAGTATGTTCAATTTGCGAAGGCTATTGGCCTTTCTGTATTCCAGCGGGATGTTATGAAAGATTCCTTAGACGATCTCCCGAGAGTTCAAGCTGTGTGGTGTAGCGCATTACTCGAACACGTAGACTCGCCACACCTTCTTTTGCGTAAACTTTATTCTCTTTTAACCTCGCATGGATTGTTATTCGTGTATGTTCCCACCATACCACCGTGGCCATTCTCTTTGCTGAGACATATAAGTTTTCTGCATAGATATTTTGTAGGATATACACACTCTGATCATGTTAATGCTTTCACGGGGAAAACGCTCCGGTTTATGTGCGAGCGCGCTGGGTTTGAGACTATTGAATTAACTCCATGCTATCCTGGCGCGTTATCCGTATTTAATTTTTTTCATGTCATTGATGGCATTGTCTATGTGGGTAGGAAAATAGATGATTGGAATTATTCTGGTAATTCTACCAGGATAACAAAATAGTTCCGGACGTTTTTATGAGTAACAGTCTTAAGCTAGCCACTGCTTATATTATACGGATCGGGTGTTATTATTCCTCTTATTCCGCTTTATATAGCGAATAGTTTGTTTTTCCCGTATATGGTCGGGAAAGGGATTGTGTTCCCTGTGATCGTGGCGATTGTATTTGCTGTGTGGGTTTGGTTGCGAATCAAAGTTTGCTTCGCGCTTTGCGAGGAGTTGCTGATGCGCCTGCTGCTTTTGCGGCGTATAGCCAGACATCAGCAATTGTAGCGGACAGCTGCGTTTGAGCTTTCTTTTGGTGAACACGATGAAGCCGATATTGAACGTCTCGCAGATGATTATCATCGTTAAATTTTATTCATTATTATTCGTCGTTAATCGACGAATTTTGTTTTTCAGATAAGATTTTGTTATGTTGAATGCACCATGACATACAAGACTATATTACTATTGGTTATTCGTATCGGGCTTTTCGTTGTGCCGTTTGTGCCTCTTTACATTGCAAGTGGTTTATTTTTTCCGTATATCACCGGGAAGGCGTTTGCATTTCGAATTATTGTTGAGGTTATTTTTGCTTTGTGGATTGGGCTTGCGTTATTTGATCCACAATATCGTCTGCGGCGAACGCCGATACTTTTATCGGTTCTTGCTTTTCTTGCCGTGGTGTCTCTCGCAACAATTTTCGCAGTGAACCCGGCACGAAGTTTCTGGTCGAACTATGAACGTATGGAGGGGTTGATTGCCTACCTACATTTCGGAGCATATTTTTTGGTGCTTGCACATGTGTTTACGAAGCGGCACTGGAAGATATTTTTTAATTGTTTTATTGTCGCCGGATTTTTCGAGGCATTGTACGTTTTTGCGCAGAAGTTTGGATTGCCGTTCGTAAGTTCTCCTGCGGGTGCTGGCGTGGTTGATGGTACGGTGGGTAACCTAACGTATGTTGCGGCCTATTTGACATTTGCGCTGGTTTTTTCGTTATTGACGGCATACCGTGCGACGGAATCATACATGCGTTATTCATATCTTTTCGTTGCGTTCTGCTCCGTTGTTGCGATTATACTTCCTGCGTCTCGTGGCCCCGCGCTTTCGTTGGTGTTTGGCGCGATTGGTTTTGGTATTGTGTATACTATTCTCATTCGTCGTTCGCGATTGGTAATCGGCATGATAGTTGTCGCATTGGTTATTCCTGCAACATTGTGGTCACTGCGGAACACGTCGTTCATTCAATCCAGTGCGATGTTGGGTAAATTAACCAACTATTCAACTGTGGGTGTCAGTGGTTCAATTAATGCACGGTTTAATATTTGGAAGATGGCATGGGCTGGCGTTAAGGAACATCCAGTATTAGGTTGGGGTCCTGAAGGCTTTGTGGTTGTGTTTGCTAAATATTATCTTCCGGAAATGTGGCCGCAGGAACCTTGGTTTGATCGCTCTCATAATTTTATTTTTGATTGGCTGATTCGTGCCGGGTTCCTTGGGCTTTTCGCGTATTTTGCGATGTTTGCTTCGGCGTTTTATATGCTGTGGAATTTTTATCGTAAGAAATTGTTAGAACCAGAGATTATTTTGTTGTTCGCAACGCTGATTTTTATGTATCTGTTCCAGAATCTTTTTGTATTTGACCAGATCGCAACGTATATTGGTATTTTTGCGGTTCTCGCGTATTTGCATTCGGTTGCAATAGCAAGTCGTGTGAGTGATGTCGGAAATGCCGCTGTCCATACAAGGGCTAGTTTCCTAATCCATTCTGATTATGTGATACTCGTGTTCGGCTTATTACTATTACCGCTCGTTGTCGTTGTATATTTCGTGAATGTTAAACCGTTGCTCGCAAATCTTACGTTAATTGAGGCGTTGCAGGTACAGGCAACTCCCAATGTACAACTAGCCTTCCCTATTTATCAGCGTGCATTGGCGTACCAAACATTTGGTAGTCAAGAAATTCGTGAGCAGTTCACTCGTTTTGTTGATAGCGCCGTGCAGTCGAATATTGCTGAAGACGTAAAATTGCACATTGTGCGTAGCGCGCTTTCTGAGTTGCAGATTGGCATTGCTGAAAATAAGAGCGACCCGCGTGTGTATTTATTTTTAAGCAACATATTGTTACGTATCGGTGCATTAGATGACACTGAAAAAGTGTTGCAGCAAGCACTCACTCTTTCTCCTAAGAAGCAGCAGATATTGTTTGCGCTAGCAGATATTTATCTTCGAAAAGGTAATACCGTTGCTGCAGTCGCAGTTGCGAAGCGTGCATTTGATTATGCTCCTCAGTTTGGGACTGCGCGTATTAACTTAGCGGGACTGTATATCTTAAATAATCAACAGCAAGAGGCAGATGCATTATTGCTCGAAGAATACCATACCGTCGACGTTCCCGAAGAATTATTGGCACGTGTATATACTATGCGTAATGATACACGGCGCTTATTGGGTATTCGTCGTGCGTTTGTTGAAAGCAACCCTACGAATGGCGACTATGCCTTACAACTTGCGCGAATGTATGTCGCGCTTGGAAATGTCTCGAAAGCGATTGGGGTGTTAGAGAGTGCAGCTTCTCATAACTCCGCGTTTGCAGGTCAGGCAAGTACTACAATTGTTGAGATTCGTGCTGGGCGTTTTCAGTAGGGGTTTGGGGATTCAGAATCGACTACGTATTGTTTCCACTACATTTCGCATTCCACGTTTTAATGAGCAGCCAGTGCATTGTTGTACCTTTCTCCACAAGAGCGTGTTTGCAATGAGTTGCGTTATTACGGTTGCCACTGCCGAACCTTCGATGCCGTAGGGGACGATGAGTATGTAGTCAAGAACGGCATTACTAAGCGTTACAAGAGCCACAAATTTTAGAAAATATCGTTGTTCGTCGTAGGCGAATAGTGCATTTCCCAAAAGCGTGCTTGGGTAAATGATGAGCGTAGTGAGCATGAGAATATTTAATGTGGCGATGCTTGGTGCATAGGCGATGCCATAGAGCATCGTCAGTAGCGAGCCACCGAATAGTAGTCCAAATGCGCAAATTGGTATTGCGACAAGAATCGCAATTGCTACCGATTCTTCGAGTATGGTGCGTGCTTTTATGGACTTGTCTTTTGCGCTTCGTGCGAGTATGGGGAATATACTACTCGCAAATAGCCCCGGTAGTACGTACGCCAAAAGAATCATTTTCTGTGCAGCTGAGTAGTAACCCACTTCTGCTAGTGGGCGCAGTGACCCGATCATTACGAGGTCGGTATTTAACATGATCGCGCCCATAATTCCTAATAATCCAAATGGCCACGCAGTTTCGATAATTGTCCTGACGAGGTTTCGCCTGAAATTTTTTTGTAATTCTGTGAAATAGCTTCTGAGTGGTATCCACATTGCAACAAGGCCAAGCCCGCTGCCAATGGTGTAGGCATATGCGAGTGATGTTGCCGTGCGATAGGTGGAAAGTAAGTATATTCCCAGTACAGTAATCGCGACATTGGTAAAAATATTTACCAATCCTTCGATTTCCATTTGTTCAATTGAGCGAGCGATCGCTGTGCCGAGGTCGCGCATGGTGTCAAACGCAAACACGAGAATGACTATGGGCATAATTGCCGTTGCTTCTGAAATGCGCGAGAAGTAGGGGAATGCAATAAGTACGATGGCAAGTACAATGCTGAGTAGTACAAGTTTAAGAAAGAATGCAGTTGCGATATATTCGTGTTTTAGCTCTGACCTTCGTGTTGTTTCTTTGGTGATTAGTGCATTAATACCGATATCAGAGAATATCGTGAGTAGTGCTGCCACCCCTATGGCATACGAAAATGCACCCCAACTTTCTGCGCCTAATACCCGTGCGGCATAGATTACGATAATCGCTCTTGAGCATCTCCCAATGAATTGCCCAGCGGTGAGCCAAAATGTATTTTTGGCAATTGTTTGCGATGTTGTTGTATTTCTGAAAAAAAATTTTTTGAGTTTTGTAAACATGGTATATTGTTTTATCGTTATTCTACCATAACCCCTCACGTTTAAGCGGGTGTGGCACTGAGACATTGCTTTTCGTGAGACCTGTCCGTCGGTAAGCGGGTCGCTTCGTTTGCTACGAAATACGAATTATTCGCTACGAAATACGAAAATGATACGAATATACGAAAAATATTTGTTCGGTTAGCTGTATTTATCTTTCGTATATTCGTATCATTTTCGTATTTCGTAGCAGGAGGCCCCCCCCTCTTGACCAGTGGGCATGTAGTATGCTATACTGTAATCAGTTTAGTCGAGTAGTAGTAAGGTGCGTTATCGCTCTTTATTATAGTCACTAACTAACAAAGGGCGATATTATTTCATTTACCTATTATATATGGCATTTAACGATCAAGGTGGCGCAGGAGGTTTCCAGCGTCCAATGTTTAAGGGTAACTGGTCTTGCGCAAAGTGCGGTGGTGCGATCACCGAACTTCCGTTTGATCCAGACCCGTCACGACTTGGCCAATTGAAGTGCCGCGAGTGTCATCGCGCAGAACGCGGTGACCGTCCTCGCGGAAGCTTTGGTGGAGGTCGTGGAGGTTTTAATCGATAAGATCGATTAGAATTCTACAAACAAAAAAGATCCGATTTATCGGATCTTTTTTGTTTGTAGAATACGCGTCTTGCTCCATTTTTTGTATATCTTTATACTATGATTATGACTACTCAAACTATTACAATTTATTCCACTCCCACTTGCGTGTACTGTAAGATGGCGAAGGATTTTTTAAAAAAAAATAATATTACATACATCGAAAAAGATGTGCTTGCCGATGAAGCTGCACGGGCCGAGATGCAGCAGAAGTCGAACCAGTTAGGGGTGCCGGTTATTGATATTAACGGCGAGATATTTGTCGGCTTTAATAGGCCGGAGCTTGAGAAGGCGTTGGGGTTATAGGTTTTTGTGAGAAGTTTGTCAGTGGTCGACTTCCTCGTTGTTTCCCGTCGCAATATCACCACGGGTATACCCCCTTGGGTGCTCCTCAAATTCGACTCGCTACCGTACTTCTTGGTAGATTTTTATTATTTTTTTCCAGTTTCTAATTTCTAGTGACTTTATCTATGCACGATTTACTTATTATAGGTGGTGGCCCCGCTGCAGTTGCAGCTGGAGTTTATGCCGCGCGTAAGAAAATGAAAACTGCACTTATTGCGGAAAGTTTTGGCGGGCAGTCACTTGTGTCTGCGGGGATTCAAAATTGGATCGGGACAATCGAGGTTTCGGGGTATGATTTCGCCAAAATGCTCGAAGCGCATTTACGCGCCCAAGAAGATATTGAGATTTATGAAGGTGATCGCGTTACGCGCATCGAAAAGATTTTAAGCGGTTTTTTGATTCATACAAAAAGTGGCAAGCAATACGAAACGAAAACGGTACTTGTTGCATCAGGGAGTCATCGTAAGCGATTGGGTGTTCCCGGTGAAGACCGACTCGACGGTAAGGGAGTGGCATTTTGTTCTATTTGCGACGCCCCAGTGTTTAAAGGGAAGGCCGTTGCAGTGGTTGGTGGTGGGAATGCTGGGCTTGAAGCAGTCGTAGACCTTTTACCGTATGCTTCAAAAATTTATTTACTGAATCGTAGCGATGCGTTAAAAGGTGATGCGGTCACACAAGAAAAAGTTCGTGCACATCCGAATGTAACTATATTATTGAACGCAACTACCGAAGAGGTTCTCGGGGAGTCGTTTGTTAACGGTTTAATGTATCGCGACACTGAGGGTATAAAAAATCTTGCGGTAGAGGGTGTGTTTATCGAAATAGGGTCCATCCCCAATAGTGATATGCTCAACGGTTTGGTGGACATGAACCCTATTTATGAGATTGTCGTCGATGCACGCACGCAACGTTCGTCGATGCTTGGCATTTGGGCAGCGGGGGATGTGACGGACGTTACGTACAAACAAAATAACATCGCTGCAGGAGATGCGGTGAAGGCAGTCTTAAACATCCACGATTATTTACAGAAGCAGTAGGCGCGCAGTAATAGTTTCGTCAATCTCGTTGTCGTGCCCTTGTCTTCCGGTTTATCTGTCGCAGGAGGGTAGACAGGGCTTTGTCGGAACTCCTAGAACTTGACGCAATTATTGACGCCCTAACTCTCATTTTACAACTCTTTACATTATAAATGATTAGTCATTTATAATGTAAAGAGTTATATGTTGTTTATTCGTACGAAAATATTTCGAGCGTAAGTTTGGAGAGTTTATTTTTTGAGTATCGCTCCGTTCATTGTGCAGCCTTGAAAAATTTGTAGTTTTTCTTCGGCGGGTAGGTATTGCTCCGGCCCTCCTGGGGGTTTGCCGTGCTTCAGCCACAGCCAAAATGCTTTCTCAAAATTGAAGAAGGGGAGTTGCACAAGAATGATATCGTCTACGCGCGATTGTTCTTTGCTAAGCCCCATATATTTCTTTGCTTCGTCTATTGATTTTATTTTTTCTTTTATTTTCCAATCTCGCCCTTCGGTAGTTATTTGAATACCTATGCGATGGTATATTATTGGATGTCGCAAAGTGTGTTCACCGACCACTGTGTGGCCATTGGTGCGAGGAGTATAGCTAATCTTTAAATCATATTTGAATATACTGTCTTCAATAATGTTTGAAGGTTTAACGGTGATTCCTAATGACGGATCGTCGATTGCAATACGTTGCATGCAGCTCTGAACCATATATTCAGCAAGTGCACCTGCCACTTGGGTGGAGTCGAGCTGGCGCCCTTCTTGGAGCGATGTTTCAATGAGCGCGATTGGCATATTCATGGTTATTGTCGATGAGAGATGTTCTTTAATGAGTAGTATGCGGTCGCTTAGTCGGTGTACGAGTTCACGTGTTTCGGCAATGGCAATGGTTTTGCGGATTCTTCGCCATAATTTTTCTGGCATATGCATGTCTGGGCGATACCGCAGCCCCCATACATTGTCTCCAATAATATCTCCAATGGTTATTGGTTTTAGGGTTTCGCCGTGTTTTACTAATAAGTTCTTTGTTGCTTCGTCGTAAGAGATGGTGTGGCGTTGTTGTTGTTCTTCGAGTGAAAAATCTTCATGGTTATCAATCGCGGCAAGTGTTTCATGGAATTGTTGCATGGCCATGGCTTTGTCGATGAGTAATTGATCGACGGGGTTTTTGCCAGTGCGTTTTTCGACGTAGGCGCGTAGCTCGTAGTATTCTAAATTCTTATTTATCTTTTTCTTTTTTACTATTGCTGCAATTTCTTCGGGCAACATATCGAGTTCACTTTCGAGGCGCGTGATCCAATATTTATCCCAGCCACCTTTGTCGGTAGTCATTGCGAGATCTTTTTCTTCTTGTGCTTTTTCGTCTACTGCGTTCAGGGTCGCGGTTTTTGATTTTTCTTGCACCTCATCTTCGTCGGTTGCTTTTTTCTCGTTAAGAAATTTCTCTCGAACGTATGCTTTTAGTTTCGTCGCCTCCCTTTTGTCTAATTTGCTATGGCGTGGCAAATCAACGTGCCCTGTTTTGTCGGTTAGCCTCATAACGATAAGTCGTATTTCTTCGGGTAATGCACCAAGCTTGAGTTCCTCGCCGAGTCGTTGCATGATGTCGGAGGTTAAGATTGGGGTACCCGCTGTTCTGGCAGGAGTTTTTGGGGTTACGAGTATTGTAGTTACTGCTTTTGTAGTTCGATATTTTGTTATACGGTCCTCAACGTATTTTTTTAATTCAGCCACTTCTATTTTTATGAGATCATATAGTGGACCAACGCGCCCTGTTTTGTCGGTGAACCTAGTAATGATGTGTCGTATCTCTTTGGGCAGTTCACCGAGCTTCGCTTCTTTATTTAACCGTTCTATCCAATAGGGGATCCAGCCCGTTTTGCCGGGAGTCATTGTCATATCGGTTTGTTCTTGTGCGGTAAGTGTTTTTTCTTGTGGGGTTTCTTCGATGTCTAGAGATTCCTTAAGAAAGTTTTCAATGGAATGAATTTCGGTCTCGTTTATTACGTCTTGCATCGCTGCAACGTCTGTCTTTGGAGTTTCGCTCGGCGTCTCGTTACTCTTCGTCTTGTTCGTTGGGATATTTTTCATATGTCCATCTTACCATTAATATAGCCCCTTCTTGAAGTTTCTAATTCGATCTTGAAACTTTTTAATCTCGCCCCGAAGCTTTTTAAGCTTTTACAACTCTTTACATTATAAATGACTAATCATTTATAATGTAAAGAGTTGTAATTTGTCTATTTTTTTATTTTGCTTATTCATACGAAAATATTCCGAGTGCAAGCTTGGGGAGTTTCATTTATTTTTTGAGTTCGAAGAATTCTCTCAGTGCTTTTTCTTTTGGTATTTCTTTTGTTTTGAAATAATGGATATGTTTGTCAATAACGATGTCGAATATCGTGCACAAAAATTCGATTTCAGCTATACATTCGTATGGCGTGACCCATATACTTTTTTGTAACTGGACTAGCCCTAGCATTTTTAGTTTTGCTCGCAGCGCGTTACTTGCTGCCCGTCGTTTTGTTGGAATGTCGTATATAATTATTCGCCAATAATTATCCCATTTTTTCGGTTTGGTGATTTGCATATGCTCTAACTCATATTGGCGAATTAATAGTTTTCCTTGGTGTGTGAGGGTAATGCGCACTTCGTTGTTCGGTAGCTCTTCGATGCTTATGAGTTTGCGTTTCGCGAGTTCGCTTAATCTCCGCGCTTTTCTTTTAATATATTCAATACGTTTTTCTTCAAGGTAGCCTCTAACTACTGCGTGAAGAAAGTATGGCGATGTACAAGATATGGTAATAATGCCAATTTTTGCAATTGCGAGTATGATGCTGCGGGTTGTGTAATTATTTAACGTAATTTTTTTTGCCATTTTTTATTTTGTTAGCCCACTTTTTTTGTTTTTTGAATTGTTTACATTATATATGACTAATCACCAATAATGTAAAGAGTTGCGGATTTAAAATTTTGTGGTTGTTTGGTATTGACGGAAAATTTTTTTTGCTGTTACAGTACAATGATATGGAAAATATTCCTCGCAATGATAGGGAAAATATTCCTTCGGGACATGATAGGGATTCGAGTTCGGTTCGTGGCAATGGCAGTGCAGGCGCCGAGTCGCCGATCGGTTCGTCGTCTGTCGATCGCGATCGTGCAACTATTGCTCCATCGACGTCTTCGCGCCATGCATCGCACGACACCGAGGGCAATGCCTCGAGTTTGAAGCGTCGTTGGTTTTCCCGTGGGCGAGGTGCGACTCTTCGAGTGTTGGGCGCATTAGTACTTTTAGTCTTTTTAGTTTCGGGTTTTATGTATTGGTATCAGTGGTACCAATCTCGTGCGGACTTGCGGGCACTGCGCGCATACGAAGACAAGGTCGCGTTGTTTGCTAACGATACCTATGGCGGCAAAACTCCCGAAGAAACTCTTTCGTTGTTTGTTGATGCATTAAAAGCTGGTGACGTTGAGCTCGCGAGTAAGTATTTTGTACTTGATGCGAAGATTGACCGCAAACAAGTACTTCTCGCATTGCAGAGTGATAAGATTAGCGGCAATTTACAGAAGATTATCGGTGCTATTTCTCGAGCGAAGCCGGTAAACTCGAATGTTCCTGGATATGCGAGTTTTAAGGTACTTAATGACGAAGGGGTAGTTGCGCTCATGATTAATCTTGTGACGAATGGCCGTGTATGGAAAATAGAAAATCTGTAAATTTTGTTTTTGTTTTTCTTTTTGCGTTACTCCAGTTACTTACATTGGTTCCACGTGTGGTTTCTGCGTATGAAGAGGTGACACACGTTGCTATTACTAAAGAAGTCGTTCATTTCTATAATCAATATTTTCGTGAGCGTACTCTTACTGGCGCAGAAGCAGAATTGTTGATGGCTGGGTCGTTCGACGAAGATGCCACCCCGCGTTGGATGAACCATTATTATGACCCTATCCATAATACTGGCTTAACAAAAATTTCTGGCACGTGGTTAAGCTCTAAGGCGTGGGCGCATGATGGTGACCGACAAATTTCGATTGCGTATAACCCGGTTGCGCAAACTACGTTCGCTGCGTACGCCATGTTCTTCGACCGGCCGATGTACGAAGCGTCTGATTTTACTTGGGAGCGTGCAATTCGTGACTATGCAGCTGGTAACACCGACCGCGGTCTTCGGGCGTTGGGGCATATTGTGCATTTAATTGAAGACGCATCAGTCCCTGACCACACCCGTAACGACCCGCATGTTGGAGTTTTAGGTTATGATACGTTTGGCGCTGGTAGCCCCTACGAACTTTGGGCGAAGCAATTCACTAAAACAAATATTGACCTGTCTCCTTATTTATATGGTAAAGCGCCGGTACATCTCGATACGCTTGATGAATACTTTGATGGCATTGCGTTGTATTCGAATAAACATTTCTATAGTAAAGATACGATCAATGACCCTGCATACCTTGAGCCGCGACCTCAATACTATACCGTGGTTGGGGATTATGAATATGGTTTTTTAACTGATGAAGATGGTATTGATTATCGTCTTGTTGCTCGGCGTGTGCGTTCGCCTGATACAGCACTTTTTGTGCTTTATAATGATACGCCAAGATTACTCGATGACGGTAATTTTGTACTCCGCGATTACTGGGAACGTCTCGCGCCAAAAGCGGTGCAGTATGGCGCTGGCGTTATTGATTTGTTTTTTCGTGAAGTGAAAAAAGCACAAGCTGCACAACGCATTGGTGTTGCTGCGTCGAATATCGCTGGAACAGCCGCAGCCTCTTCTATAACTACTAACACATCGGCTCTTCAATCTACGCTTCGTACATTACAAGAAGGTGCACGGCGTTTTTTGAGTGTCGCACAGGCAACGGTTGGCGATGGTTTTGAGCATGTTTCAACCATCCCACTTTCCGGCCCTCGAGACGAGCAGCGCATTGCGTTGGTGCGAGCAAAGCCCCCCACCATTGCTGCGGAGACGTCGACTATTGTCTCTGCTACGAACAATGTACTTCGAGACGATGTGCGTATTGTTTCGCCACCGCTTGTTGTTATCCAATCGTGTGTATATGACACGACTACTCAACCCTCGCGCCAGGGAGTGGTATTGAATGAAATTGCATGGATGGGTACTGCGCAAGCCGCGAACAATGAATGGATTGAACTGAAGAATATTTCTGATAGTGCTATTGATATCACCGGTTGGCAGTTGCGTGATCGGAGTGGCCAAATCGCGATTCGTTTTGTATCGACCACCATTGCTTCTCGGGGCTTTGTGCTTCTTGAACGTACCGACGACCAATCGGTTCCCAATGTTAAAGCCGATGTTGTTTATGTCGGGTCGCTCGGTAACACCAATGAAGGTTTGCGTCTATTTACCAATGCTTGCGTGTTTGTTGACGAAGTTATAGCAAGCCCATCGTGGCCTGCGGGCGATGTGGTGAGTCGTCGCAGTATGGAACGCAATGCTGATTTTGTGTGGTATACGTATACTGGCACTGGCGAGGGGGGTATTTTTGGTACACCACGTGCGGAAAATAGTAGTTGGTTGCCACAATTTTCGGCGAGCGTTGCTGGTGCCCCGCTTATTGCTATGCCTGTTGCCTCTTTGGCGACAACCCCCGCGACGACTACCGCCACTGTTTCCGTAGCGACGTTTTCACCGGTTGTCCCGCACGTCCTTATTTCCGAAATTCGTGCAGGCGTTGAAGGTAATCTCAAAGATGAGTTTGTGGAATTATATAACCCGACCGACGCGCCAGTTGACTTGCGTGGATTTGCACTAAAAAAACGTACGGGTTCTGGCGAGGAAGTGAACTTAGTTTCTGCTTCTGCTTTTGTTGGTGTTATTGCCGCCCATAGTTTTTTCTTAATTGCACACGAGCAGTACACGGGCGCGGTGCGTCCCGACATTGTGTATTCTGTGAATTCGAATAATTTCGCTTACGCGAATAATACTGCCGTGCTTTATGGCGCTACTGGTACAATTGTTGATGAAATTGGTTGGAGCGAATTGCAAAAAGGGCAAAGCTTCGAACGTAAAGCGCTGTTCGCGGGCGGTTGTGTGGTTGCTCAATCTGGCGTCGGAATTTTTTTGGGGAATGGCTGTGACACCGATTCGACAAGTGATTTTGATGTGCGCGCGTTACCCGACCCGCAAAACAGCACGAGTCTTTCCGAGCCACGTGTTGGCCCCGTTGTTACTGGGTTCCACGCAACGTACGACGAAGCCACGCTCCGCGTGGCTTTTTGGTGGGACGCTTCACTTGATGTGCGTGCGACAACGACTGGCATGCAGTATGTGGTGACTGAAGCAACTAATTTTGCGACAACAACCATCGCTACAACGTACGACCGTGTGTCGCAGTATGTGGTAACCGAGGTGGGGCGTGATTATCGTTTTACTATTACCGCGGTTGATCGTGGCGGACTTTCTGGGCCTACAACGGAGACCTCTATTACTGTACCGAGTTTTTTACAGCACGTAGATTTTTATCACGACCCAATAACTTTGAACACTCGTGACCGCATCGACGTGCATTTTTCGAAGTACCCGTTTATCCCTTCTACGATTGGTGGAGGGGCTACCACCTGGAAGGGCATGGTTTTTTATTTTAATAGTGTCCCGATACGTCAAACATATTTAAACACCGCCACTTACTGGCAGCCGGCGGGTACTACTACGTTACCCATTCAATATCCTGCTTATACTGGCCAGCTTGGCGGTTATTATGCCACGCTACTGCTCCCCGATATTGCTGCGCGGGTTGGCATGGGTGGGGGGCTTATGAGCGCAGCGATGAGTCTTGACTATGTCGAAGATGGAAAGTTTTCGGTGTTCCCACGTATCGATCGGGCATTTGCTTCTACAGATTATTTTACCGTTGCGTATTACGATTTTGCTTACTCTGGCTCTGAGAACCAAACGTTGGGTTTTATCGCAACAGACGCGACGAAGTTTTTCTTTAACGATACTTCACCAATAAATCGCCCACCAACAATGCCCGGGAACATTCTCGTAGAACGTTACGATAATCTTTGGGATAAACTTATCGTTTCGTTCGATCTTTCTACCGACGTTGATGATTTTGATCGGCTGTTGGAGTACCAGGTGAATATATTAAAGGCGACTAGTACGCTGGTTTTTGATGAGACAAAATGGTTTATACCTCCGTTTGTTGATGTGCCTGGTAATGAGGTGAACCACGCATTGCGGCGTCACCCATTTCTTACTGTTGAACGTGGACATACGTATGTTGTTGGTGCGCGTGCACGCGACCCCTTCGGGAATTTCTCTCCCGTCGCAGTCACGGCGCCTTATGAGGTTGCGTTAGGTGAGGTTCCGTAAACTGAGACATTGCTTTTCGCGAGACCGCTTCGCAAAGGATATGTTTCCCGAACGGATATCGTTTCTCAAAAACAGAATGATTTTGTTTCGACAAAATCTTCTTCTACCTCGATCCCGCCCTATTTAAAATATTATAAAGACGGGCGGGACCTGCGGGATGTTTCTCGAAACGATATCCGTTCGGGAAACATTCGTTATTGCACTTAGCCCGTGGTCTACTTGTTGAACTATTGGAACCCACATCCAATATATCTCCGCCCGCGATATCGACCAATTGTTTGCACTGCTTCGTCGCTCCTCCTTAGAGTATCCAGTGGATACACTTTCGTCGTCGCTTCTTGCATTGCAAACAATTGGTCATATCCCGGAGGGTTGCAGTAATTTGTTCGTCTCGCTGCGCCTTGCGATACGAACAAATTATTTGCAACGCGGGCTGGAGATATATTGGAAGTGGGTTCCCAGTCTCGCGAAAAGCAATGTCTCAGTTTTACATGCTTTGGTTTTAGTATTAGCGTGAGGGGTTGCCGTTCGTTTATTTGCGTAATAATTTTAGTTGTGTTATGGTGTGACTGGCTCTTTGGAATGGGAGAACGCACATGTCGTTTGAGAATTCGGTAGAACGTGAGCGGGGTGCGTTGCGGCGTGACGTGCATAATGAATTATTCCAATGCAGTGAGGTGGAAATTACTTTGACGCAAG
Organism: uncultured Candidatus Saccharibacteria bacterium; assembly: GCA_964372325.1. GTDB lineage: Bacteria > Patescibacteriota > Minisyncoccia > UBA6257 > JAUSGH01 > CAYJQG01. Next base: position 9,832 of record CAYJQG010000005.1, on the reverse strand, counting down.
GACGCGCCCGCGTTCCTGTATATTAATAATTTTTATATCAAACCCGACAAGCGTCGGGTTCTTGTATTTTTACGCTATATCCTGGTACATTATTATATATGATTAAAACTCTTATTATATTTTTCGTGATCATTGCGCTCGGCGCGGTGGTCTATTATCAACTTCCGTTTGAAAAAGTTATGCAATGGGCAAATGTTCTTAACAAATCTACCGACGCAACCCCGGTTGCTATTCCTTATCGCGCGACACTCCAAACAACCATGGGAGATATTGGGCTTGCATTTTACCCTGACGCAGCACCGAAGATCGTAGCGAATTTTATTAAATTAGCGAAAGATGGGTTTTATGATGGGTTGCAGTTCCACCGCGTGATTCCTGGGTTTATGATTCAAGGCGGCGACCCGAACTGTGGTAAGAATGGCGGGGAAGATAGTGGCGCCTGCGGTGCGGGTGGGCCGGGATACAAGCTCGCCGATGAAATTAACGCAACTTCTGCTTTATATAAAGCTGGATATAAAAAGGGGATTGTTGCAATGGCAAACTCTGGGCCAAATACTAACGGTAGCCAATTCTTTATTATGGTTGCGGATTATCCGTTGCCTCCGAACTATACGATTTTCGGATATGTAACAACGGGTCAAGATGTTGCGGATACGATTAGCGATGCGGCGAGCGATGAGAAGGATCGACCATACGAACCGATGGTTATCAAAAGTATGACGATTGCCGAATAGAAAATAAAAAAACAAGGCAATCGCGTTGTTGCCCCTCCTCGGAGTATCGCTACTGGTACACCCCTGCCTACCGGCAGGCAGGGCTGCGCAGGCTGGCTGCGAAATGACGGGTTGGCTTATTAGACTTGGCTCCCGAATAACATTTTGCCTCTGATGTCCATGAATTTTGGCTCCGACTAGTATTAAAAATTTTCAACAGATACGCTTGCATATGTCTCAAATTTTTAACTTCGTCTCGCCTAAAATTCAAGAAAAATTGACTAAAAGCTTATTCGGGAGCCAAGTCTATTTTTATTTATTCTTTTTGTGGTAAAGTAATACATAGTACATTCGATTTTGGGGTGGAAGATGGACGGCGTGAATGACTCTCCTGATGCCTTTGATGGTGCTTGGCAAATTCCCCAGTACAAGGGGAATAAAATGACCTGTGCAACATGCGAACATCATTTTAAGCCCGGTGACCCTGTGATGGTTTCGGAAAAAGAAAATCTTTTGTTTTGTCCGGTTCCTGAAGATCGGGTGACGAAGAATTGTGTGACCGGATGGGTGTTTGAAAACGGGAAGGCAATTCTTGTCACTACGATGTGGTTTTATGGAAAACCGAGTTAACTTACCAAGACAATAAATATTGTTTTGGTTTTTTGTTTGGTGTGAATTTTATTATCACGAATAGTATTTTATAGATTTTACTAATAGTTATGAATGCTGGTATTGTCGTAGTCATAACTTATGGTGGGAATTTTACATAATGTTCGCAGTCTACATAATGTGGGTTCGATGTTTCGGAGTGCTGATGCTGCGGGTATGTCGAAGTTGTATTTGTGCGGTCTCACTCCAACGCCGTTGGATGAATTTGGTGAGCTTCGACCTCAGATGACAAAGGTTTCTTTAGGGGCTGAGCAAACAGTGCCGTGGGAGAAATGTACTCAGATTACACGCGTTATTACGCGATTAAAAAAAGAAGGCTATCGTATCGTTGCAGTAGAAATTGCGCGTGGTGCCACGCCGTATTATAAGTTTACGCCACCGCGAAACCGAAAGACTGCGTTGATTGTTGGCCACGAAACTCAAGGTCTCCCCAAGAACGTTTTGCGACTGGCCGATGAGATTGTATGCATCCCAATGTTTGGTAAAAAAGAATCGCTGAATGTTTCGGTCGCCTTTGGAATTGTCGCGATGCATTGTGCGGTGAGGGGGCATTAATTTACGTTGCGCTGCTATATTATTTTTCAGAACCAGAATGATTTTGTTCCGACAAAATCTTCTTCTCCCTCGACCTCGCCTTTTTTATAGATAAATAAGGACGGGCGAGGTCTGCGGGATGTTCCTCAAAACAATATAGCAGCGCAACGTAAATTAAATTTTTTGTGATTGTGATTAATTGGTTCAGACAACATCACGTCGTTTTTTTTGTTATTATTCCATTATATGCGTCGTGTATTAATATTTATTTTTGTTGCGGTAGTGTTTTTCACTGGCTTATTGGTATTTCGTGTATTGCCACAGGTGGGTGACCGCGGATCGCAAGCCCAAGATCGCACGTCGAACGATACGTCGACGTATAAGCAGGCGCAGTTGAGTATTGGCTCGTCACAATTTTTAGTTGATATCGCCGATACTCCCAAAAAACGAATACTTGGGCTTTCGGGGCGTGGCGCATTGCTCGAGGGGCAAGGAATGCTATTTGTTTTTTCGGAGTCGACGATACAGGGTTTTTGGATGAAGGATATGAAGTTCTCTATTGATATTGTTTGGATTAGTGGAGGAAAAATTGTTGGGTTTGCGGAGCGGGCAATGCCCGACGACAGGCTTGAGCGTGAGGTATATTATTCGCCGGGGTCTGTTGACATGGTGTTAGAGATTGGCGCGGGGGAAGTTGCGCGATTGGGGATACGGGTTGGGGACGTCGTGACTCTGAATTTCAAATATCCAATTAAACAGTTTTATTAGGAATTAGATATTAGTAATTAGTAATTTTCATACCTTATTTATGGATAAGCAGCAGAGAATCTTCGGGCTTCGGCGTAACGTGTTCTTTTTGGGACTCGTGAGTTTGTTCAACGATTTTTCTGCGGAAATGGTTTATGCGGTGATGCCCGCATTTCTTACGAGCGTCCTTGGTGCGCCTCCGGTATTTATTGGTTTCATGGAGGGGTTTGTTGATGCGATCGCGAGTGTGTTAAAAATATTTTCTGGGTGGCTTTCGGACCGTGTAGGAAAACGTAAAATTTTTGCAATTGCTGGCTACACGCTTTCTGTTGCGACGCGTTCTATGCTTGCGCTTGTCGGAAATTTTTGGCAAGTGTTTGGCTTACGCATTGTCGACCGTGTGGGGAAGGGGTTTCGCGATTCGCCACGCGATGCATTACTTTCTGAATCAGTTGAGCCGCACGAGCTTGGCAAGTCGTTTGGTTATCATCGAGCGATGGACACCACTGGTGCGATATTAGGGCCATTGGGCGCTGTTATATTGCTTCCTATGCTTGGCGAAGACTACCGTAAATTATTTTTTATTGCATTTGTGCTTGGTATTTTTGCTGTTATTACTTTTCTTTTTGTTCGCGAAGTGCGCTCTAAGGAATCTATTCGGCCGAAAGTTTTAATGCCATTTACTTTTTCGCTTCGTGATTTTTCTCATGCATTTAAACTTTTTCTTGGCTCTGTGTTTGTGTTTGGGCTTGGAGTGATGCCGGTGTCTTTAATGCTTTTGAAGTCGCGAGACGTTGGGTTGCCATTTACTGCAATCCCAGCAATGTATTTGGTGTATACTATTTCTTTCGCATTATGCGCGATTCCCTTTGGGAAACTTTCGGATTATGTTGGTGAGAAACGGATAATTCTTGGCGGATTTTTGGCTGCGATTGTTGCATATGTGATGCTCGCTTATGCCACGAATATAGTTGGTGTCGTTTTGGGTTTCACATTATTCGGGCTTTATTCTGCAATGACCGACGGTGTCGCGCGTGCATTTGCGAGTAAATTGGTTGCACCATCGGTATTGGCGCGAGGGCAAGGGTTTTTGCAATCGGCGATCGGTGTTTCTTCTTTACTTGGTGGGCTTATTGGGGGACTGTTATGGACAGTGTATGGAGCAGCGTATGCATTTTTATATGGGGCAGTGTTTATGGTTGTTGGTGTGTTGGTTTTTGTACACCTCAATGGGTTTCATCGTAGGAATTATTTGGGCTTATAATTAACAGAGATGTGTATGCGAACTAATGGTTTATGATAATATTATAAGATAGTGTGGTGGGTTATGTTATATGAAAGTACAAAAAAATGTTCGTATCGCGATTAATGGTTTTGGACGTATTGGGCGATTGTTATTTCGCCAATTGTTTGGGATGAAAGGTTTTGAAATTGTCGCGATCAATGACTTAGGAGACATCGAGAACTTGGCGTATTTATTGAAGTACGATTCGGTGTATCGGACGTATGATAAATCAGTTGAAGTATACCGTGCGCCTGGAGGTGTTGGCGGAAGGTTTGTGGTTGGTGGGCAGTCGATTACTATTGTACGGGAAAAAGATCCAACAAAACTTCCTTGGGGAGATTTGCGTGTTGATATCGTGATCGAGTCCACCGGAGTTTTCGAATCGTTTGCGGCGAGCCGCGCACATTTGACATCTGGAGCGGCACGAGTTGTTATTACTGCTCCGGCAAAAGACGAAGAGACTACTGACGCAAAAACATTGCTTGTGGGGTTGGCTGATAAACAATTTGGTCGTTGTGTTATAACTTCGAATGGTTCGTGCACCACTAACGCTGCACATCCGGTGATGGCGGTGTTAGATGAATCGATTGGTATTGCGAAGGCGGTACTTGCAACGGTACATGGGTACACTGCAACACAAAATCTTGTTGATAGCCCGACCAAGGGCAAAGATTTTCGTCGTGGTCGCGCTGCGGCACAAAACATTGCTCTGTCGTTTACTGGCGCGGCGCTTTCCGTTGCGCGGGCATTGCCACAATTTGTGGGGAAGTTTGATGGCTTAGCGTATCGTGTGCCAATTATCACAGGCTCGCTTGCTGATATTACGCTCGTTACAAAAAAGAAAACAACAGTAGAAGAAGTAAACGATGCCTTGACTCGTGCCGCGATGGATGCGCGTTGGAGTGGAATATTAAAAGTTACTGACGAACAAATTGTGTCGTCGGATGTTATTGGTGAACCGTATGGTGCGATTGTGGATTTGGCAATGACAAAGGTTATTGATGGCGATTTGGTTAAGGTTTTGTCGTGGTACGATAATGAGTGGGGGTATGTGGCAACCTTAGTGCAGCACGTGATGAAGGTTGCTGCGTATCTTTAAAGATTATGAATGTTTATCTCGCTGCAGATCACGCAGGGTTTGCGTTAAAGGAAAAAATTAAGTTGTGGCTTACGGAAACCGGTTATACCGTGAAAGATTTTGGCGCCTCAATGTATAATCCTGACGACGATTATCCGGATTTTATGCATCAGGCTGCTGCAGCTGTCGCAAAAGATCCTGAAGGGAGTCGTGCGTTGCTTTTTGGAGGCGGGGGACAGGGTGAGGCGATGGTTGCGAATCATTACAAAGGAGTGCGAGCTGCAGTGTTTTATGGGCCGCGTGTGCCCGTTGAAGCTGCCGATGTCGCTGGGCGTATAAGCGTTGATTTATTTGAGCAGGTGCGATTGGCGCGTGAACATAATAATGCAAATGTTTTATCTTTTGGAGCGCGGTTTGTGAATGTGCCAGACGCACAAGAGGCGGTAAAGCTTTTTCTTGTAACGCCGTTTTCGAATGATGCGCGACACCAACGAAGAATTGCAAAAATCGACTAGTGTGAGTTAATGCGATCTCAGGCGCCTTAGGCGCTTTTTTTGTTATACTCATGATATGCAAGTTATCCCGTCAATTAATGAATCTGACTTCCAAGCGGTTGTTGAAAAAATCCATCGCGCAGAAACGTTTTTGCCTCAAGGTGCGTGGGTGCACATCGATGTTACTGATGGGATTTTTACACCCCATATAGCATGGAACAACCCCCTCGACCTTATGCAGATAAAGACCGCGCTTGCGCTTGAGGTGCATCTTATGGTTGTTGAGCCTGAGCGACAACTCCAGGGCTGGCTCCAAGCGTTAACCTATGCGACAAAAAGTCGTGCACGGCTTATTGTCCAGGCGGAAACTATGACCGACCCAGCAACGGTTATTGCTACATGTGCTGGGTTTGGTGTTGAGGTGGGCATTTCATTTAAGCCGCGGACCTCCTTAGACTTTGTTTTGGCCTATTTTGGGTCGTTTCGCGTTGCGCAACTTTTAGCCGTTGACCCCGGTCGTTCTGGACAGCCATTTCAGTCGAACGTCTGGGAGCGCATCGCTTTTTTGAGGCAAAAATTGCCAAATGTTATAATTGAAGTAGATGGGGGCATGAACCCCGCAACTGCATTGCAGGCGAAAGAAGCCGGCGCGGATATTATTATTGCGGGGTCGTATATATGGGGGAGTCCGTCACCAGAAGAGGCGCATGAAGAGCTTGCGCGTATATAGATTTTCTAAATATTTTGCTGCGCCTTTGTCGCTTTTCGTCTTCCGAGGGCGGGCAAGTCGGAGTACCACTGTCTATCGGCAGACAGGCCTGCCGGCAGGCAGGGGTAATAATTTCGTATTTCGTAGCTATTCAATATGGAACTACACGAAGAAAAATTGAAATTTCTAGAGGATATGGCGAATATTATTCGACAAGATTTAATTGCCATGCTTTTTGAGGCCGGTTCCGGGCATTCTGCTGGGCCATTGGGGATGGCCGACATTTTTACTGCGTTATATTTTCATATTCTGAACCATCGCCCCAAAGAGCCTTTATGGATAGATCGTGATCGGCTTATTCTCTCTAACGGTCATATTTGTCCCGTGCAGTATGTGGCGCTCGCACATGTTGGATATTTTCCAGTTGAAGAGTTGCGAACGTTACGTAAATTCGGTTCGCGATTGCAGGGGCACCCACACCGCGGTGCCGCTCCAGGCGTTGAAACGACCTCTGGCCCATTGGGGTCGGGGTTGTCTCAGGCGATCGGCATGGCGCTTACTGCTCGGTTGGATACAAAAAAATATCGTGTGTATGCGCTTTTGTCCGACGGCGAGCACGATTGCGGTAACACTTGGGAAGCAGCGATGTTTGCGGGTAAAGAAAAGCTGCATAACCTTACCGCAGTTATTGATCGTAATAATATTCAAATCGATGGTCCTACAGAAATAGTTATGCCGCTTGAGTCATTGCGTGCAAAATACGAAAGTTTTGGTTGGCATGTACTTGAGGTTGATGGCCATAATATTGCCGCATTTGTAGATGCGGTGTGGACTGCAAAGGCGATTTACGAAAAGCCAACAGTGATTATCGCACATACTATACCAGGGAAAGGAGTTGATTTTATGGAAAATGACTATCGTTGGCATGGAAAACCGCCGAATAAGGAAGAGGCACAGCGTGCTATTGCAGAGCTCCGTACACTTCGTGGTAGAATTATTGCTGAGCATCAATAAGTGTTCTTATATTGTATATACTCCCGCCGTTCTTTTCGGGAGACCGCTTCGCCAGCTTTGGATGATTATAAGCTGGCTGCACTTGGCTTTAAGTCTCCCTAAAAGAACGGCGGAGGTATATGGTAATACTTCGGTAGTGCGGGTGGTTATTGGTGTGCTATAATTATTTGTATACGCATAAAGGTCGCTTATTTTTCTTTTATACATACATATATGATGATGAAAGGAGGTTGTCATTCAAAGTGGCACATGGCGTGCTGCTGGAAACCATTACTTGGTGAGATTTTTTGGGTCGGTTCACTTCTCGGATTAATTTTGGCATGGACTGCATCATTCAATAGTGATGGCGCGATTTGCTTGAAGGCACGTGAGGCACCTGTCGCCCCGGCTACCCAGGGTACATGTGGGAGAGGAATTCCTGTTGCGCATCTCTTTTGGGATTCGTTAGTGCTTGGAGTTTTAGCGATTGGCGCAAAGCTTGGCGGTGGTTTTTGCGAAAAGACGTGTTCGGCTGAAGGTGACGAGGGTGATTCCGAAGAAATGTAGTATTGGTAGCACCGTGATAGATGTACGTATTCTATCGCGGGCTCCCGTTATCTCTTGGTGGTGTGAGGCCACGAGAGATAACGGGAGTTTTATTTTGCAGTTTTATATTCACGCATATCGCGTTGTCGCCCCTCCTCGCAGTACCGCCGTGGGTACAGCTTCGTCGGGGCTTCTAGCGCTATGCGTGAATATCAAACTGCCTTTATTCGATGCACGCTGCTCCAGCGTTTTTTTATGCTATAATAGAAGTGATGTTGAATATTCTTGCAAAACTTTCTTCTCATGTTTTTTCTGATGATATTTCCGAACGTCCAACGCGCGATGGTTATGGTGAGGGCTTAGTTGTTGCTGGTGAGGAAAATCAAAATGTCGTTGTCTTGTGTGCGGATCTTACCGAATCAACTCGTTCGGAGGCGTTTGCGAAAAAGTTTCCCAGTCGGTTTTTTGAAGTTGGTGTTGCTGAACAAAATCTGGCAACTATTGCTGCTGGTCTTGGAATTTCAGGGAAGATTCCATTTATTTCTTCTTATGCTGCGTTTTCTCCGGGCAGAAATTGGGAACAAATTCGAACGACAATTGCATATAACGATTCGAACGTAAAAATTGCTGGTGCGCATACGGGCGTTTCAGTTGGGCCTGATGGCGCAACGCATCAAGCCATTGAAGATATCGCAACGATGCGAGTGATGGCGAATATGCGTGTTGTGGTGCCGTGTGATGCAATCGAGGCTCGCAAGGCAACGTTTGCCGCAGCACAACTGTGGGGCCCACTATATTTGCGTTTTGCGCGCGAGAAGACTCCGGTGTTTACTACCGATGAAACTCTGTTTGTTGTTGGCAGGGCAAATATACTTTGGGAATCTAAAAAACCCGAGGTGGCACTTATTGGTTGTGGGCCGTTGCTCTATAGCGCGCTTCTTGCCGCACAACAATTACAAAAAGAAAAGATTGGGAGCGTGGTTGTTAATTGCCATACCGTAAAACCCTTGGACGAGGCAACGATTATTCGATGTGCAAAAATGTGCGGTGCGGTTGTCGCCATTGAAGAACATCAGGTTATGGGTGGCCTTGGATCTGCGATTGCGGAGCTTATGGCAAAAAAGTATCCCACTCCAATGGAATTTATTGGAATGCAAAATGTGTTTGGGGAGTCCGGCGCCCCCAAAGAACTTCTCAAGAAATATGGCATGGATATTACTGCAATTGTCCGCGCTGCTAAAACTGTGTTAAAAAGAAAGAAGTAGGTTTAGTGACTCGACAAGGAGGGTTTCGTGGCTGATCGCGGACCGTATGACCCTGGCTGTGCGTTTTGTGTAGTGATGGTAATTTTGTTCTTGCTTTGCTATTGGTTTGTTTGGGGGTTGCAGTGGTGGATTAAGTATTTTTCTACGCTCACTACGTATTCCTCAGCTCATGACTTTTCGAGAGACCGCTTCGTCAGCTTTGGACGATTATAAGCTGGCTGCACTTGGCTTTAAGTCTCCCTCAAAGTCATGAGCCGAGGCATACTATAATTACTAAGTTATTATTGGACAGCGTGAGGGGTTACAACTCATTATATTTGCAAAGTGAAAACAGACCCGGCTCCCCGGATAAGCTTTTGATCAATTTTTCTTGAATTTTAGGCGACCTGCCTACCGGCAGGCAGGCCTGCCTGCCGGTAGGCAAGGTCTGTTGAGATTTTTTGCGACTAGTCGTAGCCGAAATTCATGGGCATCAGAGGCAAAATGTTATTCGTGGAGCCAAGTCTGATGTTGGTTTTTGCAAAGGCCGCCAATGGAGCGAGAGTGTTTATACTTCACGGGTGATACTCACTGAAAAACGGCTGCGCGCAGAAGGTGCGACCGATGAACAAATTGCCGAATTCAAATCTGGCCTTGCCAAGAAACCGTTCAAGGGTGGGGGGGTTAATACTTATTCAGGAGACTAAATATTATTTTCGAAAATCATTCCGCTCCCATCGAGCAGTTTTTTGTTGCGATTTTCTTCTCTTTTTTCTCACCCCCCAATATTTGGAAGTCCGACTTCCAAATATTGGGGTCA
>CAYJQG010000004.1:0-45974 GCA_964372325.1 uncultured Candidatus Saccharibacteria bacterium | reverse complement strand
AAACTCCATAAGCTTAAGGCTTCATGGAGTCCAGGATGTATCTGAGGTTATGCAAAAAAGTTCACAAGATACACTGTATATTGCTCACTTTTTTTGACTGCGTTTCGCTCACGATTTTAGAATTTCGTAACGAAAATAATTAAGCAGCGGGTCTATTATTTCAAGAATCGAAAACTCCGGATTATTCCGGGGGTTCTTCTGGTTTCTTGCCCCAGCGTGGATCCCAATCTCCATCGCCATCGTCATTGCTCCTCCCTAGCTCCCCTGACATCTTTTGGATTTCTGTTAATGCTTGCATTCGACTAGCCTCGATCTTTTGTAGTGTATAAAGTACGAATTTCATTGCGACGATAAACCCGATCAATATTCCGAAGAGCAATACAGTCGTGCCCGCCAATATCAATATTACCCATTCCACATTGAATCCCTCCAGTTGTTATTTTACCACCCTCATCATCTTTCCTTATTTTACGCGAAAGGTCAAGAGGGTTTCCTCTACCTCTTTTTGGTATTTTCCCCATGACCCCTCAAGAGTTGTCGCGGTAAGGATGTATATTACTCCGTTATTTTTTATTAGTAACTGTTCGTTGTGGAGCATATCACCATTATCCATAAACGTTGCGCTGCTGCTATAGGATTGTTTTTTATCTATTTCGCGTTTTCTGCTTGCTCGTTGGGTATAATTTTTCAGGATTTTTTTTAGTGCATCGCGACTTGCATTTGCATATGACTCGAGGCTCAGCGCAGTTTCCTCTATAACGATATTGATATTAGCGCGAAATTTCTTCGTGCCGATAACGTCTTCACTGGTATTTACAAAAATTGCTGCCGCGCCATTTTGATTTTCTGTTAAGTCCCAATTCATGGGAGGCGTTATTGTAAACTTGTATTTTTTATTATAATATTCTTTATTTTTTTTGACCGGTTCATCGCTTAATTGTTTTTTCTGTTGGACAGCGCTTGTTGTGTCACCGATATTTTTTTGTTGTTTGTTTTCGATTCGTACAATGTGCGGTTCCATGAATGACTGATAGCCATACCATAATCCACCAATGGTGAGTAGTGTAATCGTCGCCTGAAATGCCAAATCGGTTCTTGGCAAAATACGCCTTTGTTTTTTTGATGATACGTTGACTTGTTTCGTGGGTAGGATCGTTTGGCTTTGGGTATCATCGTTTTTTTGAAGCGTAACTGCAGCGTTAAGGTTTTTTGGAATTACCGCGTCTGTTGCGCGTTCGATATCTGCCATTGCCCAACCAACCTTTAGTAACGCTCTTTTTATTTCTTCTATTTTTTTTCCAGACCCTAGTTCTTGTTTAATATAAGGTATGAGTTCTTTAGATGCCATTATGTTATTCTACCATTTTTTAGTTTTTGAAATGGAGATACGTAAGAGTAATTTCTCACATTTGTTAACGCAGCCGCTGTCTTTGTTCCCCTCTGGTATAAATAAAATCCGCCCTGTCATTTCAGACGGACGGATTTTATAAAATTATCGACTTTTTATTTCCTGCCTTCTTGGCAGCTGCAGCTGCAGCCCCCGTCTGGGTTTTTATGTTCATGCTGGCATTTTGGACAATTATTTTCTTCAGCCATAGTAGTTTTAGATCTCATTAAGTTACTCCTTCGACCTTTCTTGATAATGATGTTCTATTTATTCGTTTATGGCAAGACTTCTCTAAATTGTAAGCCATTTCGTCATATTTAGTGGCTGAGTGGATGCGTCTTTAGTTTCGGTTTCTGATTGTGGAGCAGGATACCGGAACCGAACCGGCGCCTTAACCTTGCCATGTAGTAGAAGTTCGATTGTTGCATAGAGCAGGATACCGGAATCGAACCGGCGCCTTAACCTTGGGAAGGTCACGTACTGCCACTATACTAATCCTGCATTTAATCGAACTTTCACTACATGGCTTGGGAAGGTTGTGTACTGCCATTATACTACACCTGCGCACTTATCTTAGTTCTACGCTTTTTCCGCTCCAAGTCAAACTTGGCATTAATACGATTATTAGTGCGCTTTGCGCCGCATTGCTTAGCCATGTTTCAAAATTTATTTGTTCTTTCGCGAGTGTTTCTCGCAAAAGCTCTTCGGCGGCTGCAGGTTCGAATAATGTTTTCTGTATGGTATTGCCTGACATTCCGTATAGTGCTGAAGCCTGTGCTATTTTTTGCCTATCGATATTGAGTTTTTCGTTGAGATATTCTTTTAGTGTCTTTTCTTGGAATCTTCGTTTGAGTTCCTCTTTAATGAGTGATTCTTCGATAAGACGCTCCATGGTTGCTCGGCGAATTTCAGTATGTAGTTTTTCTTTTACGTCACTCGAAATTTCTTTTTTGTATGTATCGGAAACTTTAGTATAAAAATTTAGTGCGCCATTACTTATGCTATCGAATTCTGCACCAACAATAATATGGCCGTTAATTATTGCAATGGGATATACTTTATAGTGTAGTATATAAAATACTCCAAGACCTAATGTAACGAGTGCGAGTAATGTTAAAAATAAATGATGCTTATGTGGTGGGCTCATTATTTTTTTTGAATAATAATGATTAATTTCTCGTTAGGTTCTGAGTAATTCAGCTGGGTTTTGATTTCTTGTTTGATATTTTCATTGATGCCTAAGAACTGTACCTTATTTTTTATTGTAGTGAGTTTTTGCTCGGTGAATTCACGTTTTTTCTTGAGTGCTCCTAACTGTTGTTCGAGTTCTGATGCCCGTAATTCGAGTTTATAAATCTGTATTACGGTGCCCACCATAACGAAAAGTATGACTGCACCGATCAGGATTTTCATATCTTGTATTATAACATTTTTTTATGGTATAATAAAGATCGAATATTTTTTGAGGTGGGTGTATGCAGGTGTTTATTGATTATGCTTCCTTTGTCGCCTTACTTATGCTTGCTGCCGCGGTGATCTCTCAAATGTTTAAAATTAAGGAGCGCCGTAGCGCCGAAGACCTTTCGCTTTTGGCTATTAGCATTCGGTTTACGGCGATGCTTATTATTTTGGTGAAGATGATTACCCTTCGAGATGTGTACCTTGTATCTGGGCAGTCGGTATTGTTGGTTGTTTACGTGCTATATATTATTCAGGTATTGCACTGGAAATTAAAAAGCCATCTGTAGATGGCTTTAAAATTTTAGTTTTTCTGAGCCAGGTTTATTTAATTCCTTCGTACTCGCGCATTACGAGCTGTGCATCGAGTTGTTTGATCGTTTCTAGTACCACTGAGACTACAATGAGCAATGTCGTTCCGCCAATGGTTAAGGTTGCAATACCCGTTATGGCGCTGGTAATGGTTGGGAGTATTGCAACAAAGCCAAGAAAAATTGCTCCGAATAACGTAATACGGTTGGTGACGTTGTTTAAATATAATGCGGTTTGGTCACCTGGGCGGATCCCTGGGATAAAGCCGCCACTTTGCTGTAAGTTTTTTGCAATTTCTTTTGGATCGAACGTGATTGCTGTATAGAAATAGGTAAATGCAAATACCAAGAAGAAATATAGCGCTCCATAAATAAGCTGGTCATTTAATATCTTAGCAATAATATCCTGCATTTTGAGTGATAGCGTCTCCGAGAATATTGCGGAGATTTGTGCGATAAAATTTGGGAAAAGCAAAATAGAAATTGCGAAAATGATGGGGATTACCCCTGCTTGGTTTACGCGTAGTGGGAGGTAGGTCGTTGCCCCCCCAACAACTTTATTGCCGCGTACTCGTTTTGCGTAGGTGACGGGTATTTTACGTTCGCCTTGATTTACGAATACTACTCCCGCAATGATAATAATTCCTAGTATAAGGAATGCGCCATAGGTTGGTATGGTTGATGGGTCATATGCTACAATGGCGCGTTGTATTACTTGTGGGATTGCGCTCACAATGCCCGCAAAAATAATAAGTGATATGCCATTACCAATTTTTTTCTCAGTAATGAGTTCGCCGATCCACATGAGAATTACTGTTCCCGCGGTGATCACCGCAATGTTCCTGATCATGTCGAATGGGGCAAGTTGCCCTAGTACTTGTTCACTGCGTAACAGATTCAAGAAGCCATATGCCTGAAGCCCCGCTAGTGGAACGGTGATATAGCGTGAGATGCGGTTAAATTTTGCACGACCTATGGCACCTTCTTCGTAATAGAGTTTCTTTAGGCTTGGTACGATCATGGTGAGGAGTTGCATGATGATTGTTCCAGTAATATATGGGCCAACGCCCAACATCATAATTGAAAGGTTTGAAAGCGTTCCTCCGGAAAATACGTTAAAAAAATCAAATAATTGATTGGAGGCAAAAAATTGCTGGAGGCGTGTGATGTCGATCCCTGGGATAGGAATTGCGGCGAGTAATCGAAAGGCAATAAAAAGAAAGCCCACAAAGAGTATTTTGTTTCGTAGATCTGGAATTTTAAATAGGTTAAGGAATCGTCCGAGCATGGGTAGTCAAATGAAAAATTAATTAATGTCCTTCTGGGTTGGTATTTTGATCGCGATTGAAATTAAAAATTTAGGATAAGGTATTTTTTGCGCTTTGAATTTCGACGCGTGCTTTTTTTGACATTGTAACGTTTTTTGCGTTTATGTTTTTCCCCGTCATCCCTCTACCGAGTATTTTTATTGGTTTTTTCATATTACGGATTAGTCCCGCGTCATAAAGGTTTTTGGGGGTTACTTCGGTAATTTTTTTGGCGTTAATATCGCGGAGGTTTACCACTTGCGTGCGTTCGTATATTGACTTGTATTGGTAACCTCGGAGTTTTGGGATCCTTATTAATAGATCGCGTTCTGCTGGACGTATACGGTGCCCAGAACGTGATTTTTGACCCTTTTGCCCCTTACCCGAGGTATGGCCACGTTTTCCTCCGCGACCGATGCGTGGGTGCTTGGCAGTACCTACGTTTTTGATTTTGATTTCATGTAATAACATCATATTATGTTGGGCGTTTTGTTGATCGGAGTTTTTTTAATGCTGCAATAGTTGCTAGTGCATTGGTGAGTTTGTTTGGTGTACGTCCTAATGTTTTTGCAACAATATCTTTGACGCCCGCGAGCGTTAATACGACTCGTGCTGCACCCCCTGCTCGGAGTCCATGCCCTTCTATCGCCGGTTTTAAACGTATGCGTGCTGCGCTAAATTTCGCCTCTACTTCGTGGGGTATGGTTCCATGCTTCAGTGGTACCATGAATACGTTTTTTTTAGCATTCGTTTTTGCTTTTCCTACCGCAGCAGCGACGTCAACTCCTTTTGCCACACCTACTCCAACACGTCCTTGCGCATCGCCAAGAACTAACGTGACACGAAAACGAAAACGTTTCCCGCCTGCTACTACGCGTGTTACACGTCGTACATCGAGTGTTTTTTCTTGAAATTCTTCGTGGATTCGTTCATTGTTGCGCATACCCCCCCTCCCTCGAAAATCTCGGCGCATGTTTCTGTTATCGCCAAATTGGCGCGTAGGTTCGTTCGTCGGTTTTTGTCCCGTTTCGGTTACTGGTATCGGTTGTATTGGTTGTGCTTGATTATTTTCCATATTGTTTATTTTTTATACTTTTATCCCCGCTTCTCGCACCCCATCCGCCACCGCCTTGACACGCCCATGAAACCTATATGGACCACGATGGAATTTTACACGAACAATTCCCTTGTCCTTTGCGCGCGCACCAATCAATGTACCCACCTCCTTTGCCGCAGCTGTTTTTGAGAACTTTTTCTTGATTTCTCGACTTGTTGCAGCGACGAGTGTTTTACCACCTTCGTCGTCGATTAATTGCACATTTGTATATTTATTACTGCGAAATACCGAAAGACGTGGGATTTTTGATGTGCCCATAATTTTTGCGCGTGAACGCGATGCGCGCAAGTCCATACCCTGTCTCTTCTTTTTATTGTTATCCATAGATATTATTATGCTGTTCCTCCAGTTGCGCCAGCGACTTTTTTGCCTTCTTTTTTGCGTACTACTTCTCCTTTGTAACGGATCCCAGTTCCTTTGTATGGTTCCGGTTTCTTAATCGCTCTTATTTTTGCTGCAGTTTCTCCTACTAGTGCCTTATCGATTCCACTTATCGTAATATTTGACTTTTCAATGGTAATGGTGATATTTTTCGGAGTTTCAAAACGTACGGGGTGGGTAAACCCGACGGTTAATACTAATGTGTTACCCTCGAGTAATGCACGAAAACCAATTCCTTGTAGTTCGAGTATCTCGGTATAGCCATCGCTCACACCTTTTATCGCGTTCGCCGCAAGTGCACGCATGGTTCCCCAATTTGCGCGTTCTTGGATATTGTTTGCCGGAGATTTAAACGATAAAACACGCGCGTTTATTTTTCCGATTATACCTGGTAGCATGGGTAACGTTAATTCGCCACGTTTACCCTTTACGTGTAGTAACCCCTCATGAAGCTCCGCGGTTATTCCCTCGGGAATTGTAATTATTTTTTTACCAATTTTTGACATATACTGTTCGTTAACTTACGATTACCATATTTTAAATAGTAGTACTCCACCAGTTTTTTGTTTTTTTGCTTCTTCGGCGGAGGCAATACCACTTGGGGTCGAGAGCACGAGTAAGCCATGTCCTTGTAGTGCCGATTTTAAGTTTTTGTATCCCGAATATAGTCGGCGTGACGGTTTGCTTAAGAAAGTTACTCCGTTGATTGCACCCCCACCCTCGTTATATTTTATTTTGATGTCGATGATGCGTTTTGGCATACGGCCCTTTTTTTCGGCGGATTCAATATATTTATGTGCGACAAGTAATTCTGCGATCGCGAAATCCATTCGTGAATATGCTACCTTAAGAATCGACAACTTTGCCTTTTGCGCATTTTTTATTTTTGTTAAGAGGTCGATATACATATTTTTTTACCAGCTAGCTTTTTGTACACCAGGAATTTGGCCTCGGCTAGCCATCTCTCGAAAACAAATTCGGCAGATACCAAAATCGCGTAAATGCCCATGCCTTCTCCCACAACGGAAACAACGCCTTACCATGCGTGTTGAAAATTTTGGTTTTCGTCGTGCTCTTACAAGTACTGATTTTTTTGCCATATAAATAAGAAAAAGAATTATTTTTCGAAAGGAATGCCGATATTTTTATATAACTCAGCTGCATGCTTCGCTTGTCTCTTTTTTGGCACTAACGTTATTTGCATGCCGAAATTTGTTTTTGCGCTTTCTGTTGTGATTTCTGGAAATACTATATGTTCTTTAATGCCGATCGTCAAATTTCCGTTTTTATCAATTGATTTTTTACTTATTCCTCTAAAATCTCTTATACGTGGAAGTGTAATCGCAATAAGTTTTTTGATAAATGCACTCTTGCGTGATGCGCGTAGTGTTACTATGAGTCCTACGAGATTCCCTTGTCGAATTTTAAACCCCGCAATGGATTTTTTTGCAGTTCGAGTTCCAGGCTTTTGCCCGGTTAGGGCCCCCATTTCTTCTAGAATATTAGGCAATATTTTTTCTTCAAAATTTGTCGTTTGGGGCAACCTGCCAACGCCACTACCAACAACCACTTTTTCTATTTTTGCTATTTCACTGTCTGCATTGTTCATAAAATTATTCAATGGTTACTCCGCATTTTTTACATTGTCTTGTCTTTATATCCCCTTCTATTTTTGATCCCAATCGCGTAGGCTTCCCGCAACGAGAACAAAGAAACATTATGTTTGGCATGTGCAGTGGACGCGGCACGGTAACTACTTCACCTTTTTCTCCCCGGCGTTTTGCGCGTCGGTGTTTTTTATATAAATTTATACCCTCTACGATTGCAGTATTTTTTATTTTATCGATATGTAAAATTTTTCCAGTTTTACCTCGATTTTTACCCTTTATTATTTTTACCGTGTCCCCCCTTTTTAGGCTCATATAAAAGCACCATTATTATTAGACTACTTCTTCGGCTAATTGGATGATCGCCTCGTAACCTTTTTCTTTAATCTCTCTTGGGATTGGGCCGAATATACGTGTTCCGAGCGGCTCCTTTTTTTCGTTAATCAATACTACTGCGTTTTCGTCAAATCGAATGACTGAGCCGTCATTTCTTCGAATCGGGTTTCGTGCTCGAACCACTACTCCATGCACAATCTCTTTTTTCTTTATTGTCTTGCGCGGTTCGGCGACTTGTACTGAAGCAATGACAATGTCCCCGATCTTCGCGTATCGTTTGCGACTACCGCCAAGTACGCGAAAGCAGCGTACAATTTTTGCGCCGGTGTTGTCTGCTACTTTAATTATCGAACGTTCTTGAAGCATGGTTGTGGCAATTTTAATATTTTAGCTGCGGCTTTGTCGCTCCCCTGCCTGCCGGCAGGGCTTCGTCGGAGCTTCGCGCCTCGCCTAAAATATTAAAATTGCATCATAACTATTTTTCGTTGTTAGCTTTTTGATATCCAAGAATCATCCATCGTTTCGTCTTTGATAACGGCCTTGTTTCTTGGATGGTCACTTTGTCTCCAGTATGAGTTTTATTTTCTTCGTCATGGGCCTTGAATTTTCTAGTTATTTGATATTGCTTTAAATATTTTGGATGTGTGCGAATAAGCGTTATTGCAACTACACGCGTTTTTTGCATTTTATCGCTTACTACAATCCCTTCAAGTTGTCGTTGTTGTTTATCCATAAAAGAAATATATAGTCGAATTGTTATAGAGTACGCTGACTTTTTATTGCTGTCAATATTTGTGCGATGTGTTTTTTCGTTGAGCGTACTTCTCGAATATTTTTCACTTTTCCCTGGGCGAGGTTTTTTTGTATCTCCCAAAGTTTATCCTTGAGTTCAAGTACCTCGTGTTGCAGGGCTGCCACTGGTTTTTTTACGAGATCTTGAAATTGTATTTTTTTATCTTTAGCCATAGTTATTTCACTACAATTTTTGTTCTTACTGGTAACTTAAAACCCGCAAGACGTAATGCTTCACGCGCTAATGTTTCTGTAACCCCATCCATCTCAAATAACATTCTTCCGGGACGTACCGGAAAAACATAGTATTCTACGTTGCCTTTACCGCCACCCATGGTGACTTCTGCGGGATGCCTGGTTACTGGTTTGTCGGGGAAAATGCGGATCCAAACCCTACCCTCTCGTTGGATATGGTTTGAAATGGCGCGACGAGCTGCTTCGATTTGACGCGAATTCACCGGGCCACCCGTCATTGCCTTCAACCCAAAACTTCCATAAGACAATTTAAGTCCTCGGGTTTCTATTTTGCGGCTTGGGGCTCGCCCTCGTTGCCATTTACGATGTTTTACTTTTTTAGGAACCAACATGAGTTTATTGCTTATCGCTTAGCGCTTAGCGCCTTGCTCTTTGCCGCTAAATATTTCTCCTTTATATATCCACACCTTGATGCCCACAGTGCCATATACTGTAAACGCGGTGCTCTCGCTATAGTCGATATTTGCCCTTAGTGTTTGGAGTGGTAGTTTACCTTTCGTCATCCATTCACGACGCGCAATTTCTGCGCCATCGAGACGTCCCGAGAGTTTGATTTTTACTCCTTCTACTTCTTTGTGTTGCATGACGAGATCGATGGTTTTCTTCATGGTGCGGCGACAGGGTAAACGCTTTTCTAAGTCTAACGCAATATTTTGTGCTACATTTGTTGCCATAACTTCTGAACGTTTGAGTTCTTCAACGTTCAAATTGATCACCGTACGTGAAGGTGCGCGAGTGAACAGGGTGTGCATTTGTTTTAGGCCAAGGTCAATTGCCTTACTTAATTGTTCTATGCCTTGTCCGCCGCGCCCTATAATAAAACCTGGGCGGGCAGCTTTAATAAAAATACGACATGCGCTTGCGGTGCGTTCGATTTCGATTCGTGCAATTCCCGCCGCGCTCATTTTTGTATTAATGACGTTGCGGATCACCTCGTCTTCTTGTAATTGATCGCGGAAAGAATGCTTGGAGATCCAACGAACGCTCCAGGGTTGGGTCACACCCACTCGCAGCGCATCTGGTCTAATTTTTTGTCCCATAGTTTTCAATTTTAAAATCTTCGCTGCGGCTTTGTCGCGCCTCGCTGAAGATTTTTAAATTTTTTTAGTTAAATGCTCATGTATATATTTGTATATTTCTGTCTACCGATAGGCAGGCAGGCGTGTCTGGTTCGCATATTGGTAGAGTCTACACCGACTTTCTTCGGAAGATTCTTTTTAGGAACCCTGGTTTTTCTTGTGCGCCCTTTTCGGCTTTATTTGTTTTTTCTGTTGTTGGTTTTATCTCGGATTTTCTCTTTGTATGTTTTTCTTTTTTATCTTTTTTCTTTGGTTTAAGGACTATGTATCGATTTTTGGGAGCTTCGAGTGATTCTTCAAGCACTATGGCGATATGGCTCATCTTTTTTTGAATTGGTGTCGCCCTACCCATGGCGCGTGGTAGAAATCGTTTAAGCATTGGCCCCTGATCGACGGTGATGGTTTTTATGAATAAACGATCGACATTCATCTTCGCATTTTTTGCATTACTGATACATGAACGCAATAATTTTAATAGTGGTTCTGCGGCGCGATGTGGGCGTAACATGAGTTGCGCTTCTGCTTCGGCAATCCCAAGATTGCGGATTGTGTCGGCAATCCAACGCACTTTGCGAGGCGCCATGTGGAGAAAATTCAGTTTTGCTGTTGCTTGTTGCATAAATAAAATGAAAAAGGAAAATTTTTGATGTCATTTTTCAGTTTCAGCCCCTTTTTGGGCGCTTGCTTTCTCAGCTTCTTTTTGAGCAGTTGCTGTTTCGAGTTCTCGTTGCATTTTCCCGCCATGTCTTACGAATTTGCGCGTGAGTGAAAATTCTCCAAGTCGGTGGCCAACCATTTCTTCTTTTATAGTAACGTTGATGAAATTTTTACCGTTATGTACGGCAAATGTGAAGCCTACCATTTCTGGGGCAATTTCTGAAGCTCGCGACCATGTTTTAATAGCGGTGGGGTCATTCACTTTTAATTTGGCTATTTTTTTTAATAGCTTTGGGTCTACGTATGGGCCTTTTTTTGAACTTCTAGACATAATGTGTTTGCGTGTTGCATGTCGCGAATTGCTTATCGTTTTTACGATTTGCGCTTCGCGACCTGCCTGTCGGCAGGATTAGCGATTTGCTATCGTATTTTTGGTCTGCGTTGTAAAATGAATTTCGTGGACCACTTTTTTTGATGTCGTGTTTTGTGCCCCCCAGTGACTTTACCCCACATTGTTTTTGGTCTTCGTGTGCCGCGTGGTTGCCTTCCTTCACCACCGCCATAGGGGTGATCGACGGGGTTCATAACGCTACCACGTACTGTTGGGCGAATACCCAAACCCCTTGCGCGCCCTGCCTTCCCGATAACTACTAAATTCCAATCCTCATTTGATAATTGTCCGATCGATGCGTGTCCATTCCATGGGATGCGACGAATTTCTTTCGAAGAAAGACGTAGCTCGGTATACCCACCGTCGTGTGCCAATATTTCTGCTGCAGTTCCGGCTGCGCGCGCAAATTTACCTCCGCCTCCAGGCCGAATTTCTATATTGTGCACCATAGTCCCAACGGGAATATTCCTGAGTAGTGTGCGGTTACCCGTTTTTATTGGGGCAGTAACACTCGTCATTATTTCGTCGCCTACGCGTAGTTCTTTTGGTGCGAGGATATACCGACGTTCGCCATCACGATATACTACAAGCGCGATGAATGTGGTGCGGTAAGGGTCGTACTCAATTGTTTCGACTCGAGCACGAATGTTTAATTTGTTTTGTATAAAATCAATTACTCGGTATATTTTTTTGTTCCCCCCTCCCTGGTGGCGTGTAGTAATGCGCCCCTTGTTGTTTCGTCCGGCGTGAGTTTTTAATCGTTTCGTCAGCGGTTTCCATGGTGAAGCATCCGTTAATACACTATAGTCGGTTACCGTCATGTGTCTACGCGATGGAGTTGTTGGACGAAATGCTTTTGTTGGCATATTATTGGGCTACATCAATTTTTTCGCCCTTTTTGATTGTGACGATCATTTTTCTTATTCCAGGTTGCATTGCAAATCTTTGCCCGTATCGTTTCTTCTTCGGGGCTGTTTTTATGCTGTTCATTTTTATCACGTGTACCTTATATAGTGTTTCTATGAGCTTTGCGACTTCATTTTTTGTCGCTTCTTCTTGAACGACAAAAATATACTTGCTCATATTGCTTTGAGTTGTTGCTTTTTCTGATATTAACGGATGTTTAATGAGGAATTTGTTCATTTTGAGGGTACCATAGATTTTATCGCAGCTTGGTCGATCAGGATTGTTTTGTGTCGCAATAAATCATATACATTAAGGGCTTGTGGAGCAAGTGCTTTTACTTTGGGGAGATTACGGGCAGCACGATAGATGTTTTTATTTTTCTCTTCGGGGATAAGCAGTGTATTCATTGTTGGCGTTATTGTAGCTATTGTTTTCGCAAATGTCTTTGTTTTTATAATGTCGTTTGGCAACGACACGACGAATTTTATTTCGTTTTGTCTTAGACGTTCAGAGAGTATGCTTGCAATCGCCGCACGAAACATTTTTTTATTTACTTTTACTGCAAACGACCGTTCTTTTTGTGGGCCGTGCGACACACCGCCACCTTTCCATATTGGTGAGCGGATAGAGCCATGTCTTGCACGTCCAGTGTGCTTTTGCTTCCATGGTTTTTTCCCACCACCAGAGACTTCGCCTCTCCCCTTTGCGTGCGCCCAGGGTTTACGTGCATTTGCGCGTTGTGCAAGTAAGATTTGTTGTACCAGGTCTGGGTTCCATGCACGATTAAAAAGTGCGTCAGACAGTTCGAGCTCTCCGAGCTTCGTCCCTTCCAAGTTGTACAATGGGGCTTTCATATTATTGGTTGAAATATCTTCAATCTATTTTACTATTTCTAAAATGCTTCTTTTGTTATAGCCCGGTACCGCTCCACGAATAAGCAGTTGATGCTCTTCTGGTTTAACTTCAACAATTAGCAAATTTAATACGGTGTGGCGTACTGCGCCCATGTGTCCCGCCATGCGTCGCCCTGGAATAATGCGTTGCGGTGAGGTATTGCCAATAGAACCTGAATGTCGTAAGCGGTTTTTTTGTCCATGTGTTTGTGGACCACCGTGAAAACCATGGCGTTTCACTACCCCTTGGAAACCACGACCACGTGTTATGCCGCTAACCTTGACTAAGTCCCCCGTTTTTATTTTGGATATATCACCATCGTGTACTTTAATAACCGACACAGGGTATACTACGTCTTCTTTCCAGACTTGCGTCATATGTAATTTTTTCCCTTTGAGTTTTATCATAACGTAGTAAACTTATTATTCTACAAAAAACATCTGGAGGTATCTTACCCTCAGATGTTTCTCGGCGCGTAACACGTGTTACTATCTTACGCCATTTTAATTTCAATATCAACCCCCGCTGGCATATTGAGCGTTCGGAGCGCTTGGATGATTGATGCGTTTGGATTGAGTATGTCAATGAGTCGCTTGTGTACGCGAAGCTCAAATTGTTCTCGAGAATTTTTATGGACAAAAGTTGAACGATTCACGGTGTATTTATGCATTTCGGTTGGCAGTGGTACGGGGCCAATAATCGTTGCGTCATAGCGCTTTATCGCATCAACAATGATACGACAGGAATTATCGATAAGTTTATGGTCGTACGCTTTAACGCGTAACCTAATTTTTTCATTTTCAACCTTCTTTTTTTCCATAATGTAAGACCACCCCCGTTTATTTAATGGAATGCTACTTTGTTATTTTTGTTACCACTCCTGCGCCAACGGTTTTCCCACCTTCGCGAATAGCAAAACGTTGTTTTTCTTCGAGCGCAACTCCCGCAATAAGTTTTACGCTGAGTTTTACCGTGTCTCCGGGCATAACCATTTCCATTCCTTCGGGTAGAATGACTTCGCCGGTTACGTCGGTTGTACGGATATAGAATTGCGGTTTGTATCCCTTAAAGAATGGAGTGTGACGACCGCCTTCCTCTTTGGACAATACGTATACTTCAGTATCGAAATCGGTGTGTGGGGTGACTGAACCTGGTTTTACAATAACTTGACCACGTTCGACTTCTTCTTTCTTTGTACCACGAAGTAAAATACCCACGTTATCACCTGCTTGCCCGTCGTCGAGTAGCTTATTAAACATTTCAATTCCGGTAACAACTGTTTTGTTTGTTGGTTTAAGGCCAACGATTTCTACTTCTTCGTTTACTCTTATCATACCTCGCTCTATGCGGCCAGTGACTACTGTGCCGCGTCCTTCGATCGAGAAAATATCTTCGATTGGCATTAAGAATGGTTTTGAGGTATCGCGGACTGGATCTGGGATAAATTCGTCTAGTGCTTTTACGAGTTCGAGAATCGGTTTTACCCATGGGTCGTCGAGTGTTTTCGATTCGAGCGCTTTTAAGCCTGAACCGCGAATAATTGGGGTGGTGTCACCCGGAAAATCGTATTTCTTTAATAGTTCACGTACTTCAGATTCGACGAGGTCGATAAGTTCTGGGTCGTCTACCGTGTCGACTTTATTCAAAAATACCACGAGTGCAGGAACACCGACTTGGCGTGCAAGCAAAATGTGTTCGCGAGTTTGAGGCATTGGGCCGTCTGCTGCCGAAACTACAAGAATTGCGCCATCCATTTGTGCTGCGCCAGTGATCATGTTTTTGATATAGTCGGCGTGCCCTGGAGCATCGATGTGTGCATAGTGACGCTTTTCAGACTCGTATTCGGAGTGGTGTAACGCAATGGTAATACCCCGAGCTTTTTCTTCTGGGGCGTTATCGATGTCGTCGACTTTTTCCTCTTTTTTTGCGAAACCTTTCATGAACAGCACGTGCGTTAATGCTGCAGTTAAGGTTGTTTTGCCGTGGTCAACGTGGCCAATGGTGCCGACGTTTACGTGCGGCTTTGTTCTTTCGAATTTTGCTTTTTCTGCCATAAGTTCTTTGATTAATAATTATTAATATGGACTCGACGATAATACTTAGTAGTGTACATGAGATCACTAAAAAATGTCAAATTGCCAATTTTCTCCACGAGTGAAAGCGAGTGGTTAGAAAATTGAGCATCCTGAGCCGGGTCGAAGGATCTATATAGAATAAAATAATCAGCATAATCTCTTCTCGTCAGCCACTTCGTACATAGTATTTCCGTTAATATTTTTATGGGAATCAGAATAATTTTATTGCGATAAAATTTCTTTCTTTCCCGAACGGATATCGTTTCTCGAAAACAGAATAGTTTTGTTTCGACAAAACTTTTTTCTACCTCAGACCCGCCCTATCAAAGATATATTAATGACGGGCGGGTCTTGTGGGATGTTTCTCGAAACGATATCCGTTCGGGAAAATTTAATATTGTAGTTTGTTTTGGTGTGGTGGGAGAGGGTGCGAATAAAAAGAGTCCCCAGCTTTTTTGAGCTGGGGTTCTCGATGTTCCTCCTCGTAGTGAGCGCGTCGTCCTGGTGCACCAGGACTTGCGGTCCGCCTACGAGTTCGCGCGGGTCGTTTTTCGTCCAGGGTTTCCGCGCTCGCGGTTTTCCTTTGCCCTGCGTGCCCTTTTCCCTGGACGTCGCCGCGATGGCTTCGCGTGTGTGGTGGCGATTGCCACACACGTTGCAGTCTCTCTGCTTGAATCTTTTGAATCGCGATCCTCTCCCCGTCGTCGTCGTTCTTTTGGGGATTTGTCGTCGTGAGGACGTCGCGAGTTCATTCAAGCAGAGAGACGGGGGCTAACCGTCGCCGACAGGAAATTTCTTCCGCATCGGTCCTCCTTTTTAGGTGGGTTGCCGCCTTCCCTCATCGCTTTTCGAGTGTCGTCGGGATGGCGGCGGTTTTTGGTTTTCGTCGTTCTGGTTCTGGTTCTGGCCGCTCTCTCCGCTTCTCATTTCTGTACTTGCGCCTTTCACGGAGAGAGCCGCCGGTTTTTCTCCTTTTCGAAGATAAAAAATGGCGCTGCCGCTAGGGCGGGTCCCTTGCGGACAAGGGACACCTCCTTTCCTTTATTGTACGGTGCCATCTTTTGCGGTTACCCCCATCCGTTGTCGTTTTCGCTGCTCTGGGGGAAAAGATGCAGCGAAAGGTCGAGGTGAGCCAGGGTCGGGGAACTCGGTCCCGTTGCGCTTCGCATATAGCGAAGCATCGGCGTTGCCGCCTACCCTGGCCCACTCCGGGGACGTTTGGTTTCAATGTCCAATTGTCTTATGTCTTACTATTATAGCATGGATGCTTATAATTTGTCAAGTACCCTATTTGTAACCCCTATTTCTTTCGCCCTTCAATTACTAGCTGCGCGACGTTTGTCGGCATTTCTTCGTAGTGGTCGAATTCCATGGTAAAATTGCCACGGCCTTGGGACATTGAACGTAGTTTTGTTGCGTATCCAAACATTTCGGAAAGTGGAATCATTGCATCAATTATTTTGATATTTAAGCGGTCGCCCATGTTTTCGATTTTTCCTCGTTTTGAACTAATGTCTCCAGTGATATCGCCCAAGAAGTCGGATGGAATTAATACTTGCACCTTCATGATGGGTTCGAGGAGTACTGGACGCGCGCGTTTAATGCCGTCTTGGAATGCCATAGAGCCGGCGATTTTAAATGCTGCTTCGGAAGAGTCTACTTCGTGAAATGACCCGTCGTAGAGCGTGACTTCAACGTCGACAATTTTATACCCCGCGATAACACCGCGATCCACTGCTTCCATTATGCCTTTTTCTACTGCGGGAATATATTCTTGTGGAATTGTGCCCCCCTTAATGGCGTTGACGAATTCTACGCCCTTACCGCGTTCGAGCGGTTTTACTGTGATGCGTACATGGCCATATTGCCCGCGACCTCCTGACTGTTTGATATATTTTCCTTCTGCGTCGGCTTCAGCTTTAATAGTTTCTTTATACGAAACTTGAGGTCGTCCGACATTCGCTAACACTCCAAATTCGCGTTTCATTCTGTCAACGAGAATTTCTAAATGCAATTCGCCCATACCCGCAATAATTGTTTCACCGGTTTCTGGGTCGCCGCCAACACGGAATGTTGGGTCTTCTTCTGCGAGGCGATGGAGCGCGATACCCATTTTTTCTTGATCTGCTTTTGTTTTGGGTTCGATACGGATGGCGATTACTGGTTCTGGGAATATAATTCTTTCGAGTAATACTGGCTGGTCAACTGCACATAGGGTATCGCCGGTTGTTGTATTTTTCAACCCAACAATTGCTGCGAGTTCGCCGGCATACACAACGTCCACGTCTTCGCGTTCATTTGCGTGCATACGCACAATACGTCCAATACGCTCCTCATTATTTTTTGTTGCGTTTAAAATATATGTCCCCTTCTTCAGTGTTCCCGAATAAACACGGAAATACGTAAGACTTCCCACGAAAGGATCGGCGGCGATTTTAAACGCGAGCCCTGTGAAGGGTTCGTTGTCATCTGGATGACGCTCGAGTACAATCCCCGTTTTAATTTCTGTCGCTCTCGTTGGCGGAACGTCTTTTGGTGACGGAAGATAATCTATGACTGCGTCAAGTACAAATTGTACTCCTTTGTTTTTTAATGCAGATCCAGTAACTACTGGGATGATGGTGCCTCTAATTGTTGCCCCACGTAGTGTGCGTTTTAATTCTTCGAGGCTTGGTTCTTTGCCTTCGAGGTATTGTGCCATAAGCGTGTCGTCTTGTTCAACTATTTTTTCGACTAACTCTGCACGACGTTTTTTTGCCTCGCTTAGCAGATTTTCTGGGATTTCTGATTCGATAATATTTTCACCGTGTTCACCCTCAAAGTGATATGCTTTAAAGCGCAGGAGATCAATTAAACCTTCGAACGTCGATTCAAGTCCAATCGGAAGTTGAATGGGCATTGCGTGTGGATTTAAGCGTTCACGAATCGATTGTAAGCTTCCCTCAAAGCTTGCACCTAATCTATCGAGTTTATTAATAAAACAAATACGAGGGACTTTATAGTCGTCTGCATAACGCCAATTAGTTTCAGATTGTGGCTCAACACCGGAAACACCGTCGAATACTACGACTGCTCCATCTAACACGCGAAGAGATCGCCTTACTTCTACGGTAAAGTCGATGTGGCCGGGAGTATCGATGAGGTTGATGCGATGCTCGTGCGCTTTGCGTTCCGCGTCATGCTTACCGGCAGGCAAGCTTTGCGATTCACCTTTTATATATGTGGGCGTCCAAAAGCATGTTGTTGCTGCAGCGGTGATGGTGATGCCACGTTCGCGCTCTTGTTCCATCCAATCCATAACCGTGTTTCCTTCGTGCACCTCACCAATTTTGTGTGCAACTCCAGTATAAAAAAGAATGCGTTCGGAAACGGTAGTTTTTCCGGCATCGATGTGGGCGATGATGCCGATGTCTCTAATCTTTTCGATTGGGTACTGTCGCATGTTACGAATTTACGAATAATTACGAATATACGAATTTTATCTAAGATTTATAATACGTTTAAAAACTACTCCCTTACTACAAAATCGTGCAAGTATAGCAAGGTGTAATTTAGCCGATTTAAGATAACTTATAACTTGCGTAATATCGTGTTGAGAAAATCGATTACCTCGTTTTATTTCTAGAATAATCTTATCTTCTATAAGAAAGTCCAGTATTTGTTTTCCGATTATTATTTCTTTAAATAAAACGGGGATTATAATCTGTTCTCGATATTTAATACCCAATCTTTGAAATTCTTCGCATAGCGCTCGTTGATAATACTTTTCTTTATATCCAAATCCCAATGTGTTAAATACGGAAAACATTATACCGGTAATTTTATAACTCAGCTCTGGATAAAGTAAGTCGGTTCGTCTTAGCATATATTCGTATATTCGTCATTATTCGTAAATTCGTAACACCTTACCAGGAGAAGTGTGCGAATGCGCGGTTCGCCTCTGCCATGCGGTGCGTGTCTTGCTTTTTCTTAATTGCCGAACCTTCGTTTTTATACGCGAGCATGAGTTCTTCTGCGAGCTTCACGGACATTGGCTTCCCCTTTTTTGCTCTTGCGGCGCCTATAAGCCAACCTGCTGAGAGCATGAATTTTCTGGTTACGCGTACTTCACGGGGTACTTGATAGTTTGCGCCACCGACACGACGTGAAGTTACCTCTACCATTGGTGTTACATTTTCTAGTGCTTTTTCAAAAATAGGCAATGGCTCCGCTTTTGTTTCTTTGCGGATTTGTTCAAGCGCATCGTACATTACTTTTTCGGCAACAGATTTCTTGCCACTTTTCATTAAGTAGTTAATAAAACGGCCGACTACAATTGAGCCATATTTGATATCTGGCTCATGAACTCTTTTATGTGTTCGTTTGCGTCTCATAATTTTTGCTGCGAAATACGCAGCTACGAAATACGAAATCTTTACGAATATACGAAACTAAACTTTTTTCGTATTTAGTAGCTATTAAAAAATATTCTTACTATTTTTTAGCTCTTTTCGCGCCATATTTACTCCGTTGCTGTTTGCGGGCATCTACCCCCGAAGTGTCAAGTCTGCCGCGAACGATGTGGTACTTTACCCCTGGTAGGTCTTTTACGCGTCCTCCACGAACGATAACCACTGAATGCTCCTGTAGATTATGACCCTCGCCTGGGATGTAGGCGGTAATTTCCATTCCATTAGTTAAGCGCACGCGAGCGACTTTACGAAGTGCTGAGTTTGGCTTTTTTGGTGTTGTTGTGAACACTTTTACGCATACACCACGCTTGAATGGCGATGAGGTTTGTAGTGGTTTGTTTTGTAAGTCATTAAAATACCGCTGTAGGGCTGGTGCTTTTGATTTGTTTTTCGAGACAGTGCGGTGTCCCTTCATGAGTTGGTTTAGTGTCGCCATAAAAAGAATATGATGATTCTAGCAAGGTCTTTGCCGTAAAGTCAAATTGAGTAATAGACTTACTATGCGCCGACGATTAAGTGATATACAGTGTTTATTATTGGTTTGATGAGGTTGAAGCCGATGGTGATGAAAAGTAATAAGAAGAGTAACCCATAACGTTCAAGTATTGTTTGTACTTGTGCGTATCGTTTGGGAAGTAATGCAAACAGTACTTTTGAACCGTCGAGTGGTGGAATTGGGACGAGGTTGAATATTGCCAGCAATATATTGACTGATACGATAACATGCAGTAATACAAAAAGTGTTTCAATGCGTAATGGATTTATCGAGTGCGCTAGTATGCGAATCATGATTCCAAATATTATTGCAACTCCGAGGTTGGTTATTGGCCCTGCCGCAGCAATTAGCCCAGCATCTCGCATTGGGTTTTTGAGTCGTAGCGGATTGTAAGGAACTGGCTTTGCCCATCCAAATATCATTGCTCCGTTTGTGGCAAAATAGAGGAGTATTGGTAAAATGAAAGACCCAAATGGTTCGAGATGTGCGATGGGATTTAAGGTTAAACGCCCCAAATCTTTTGCGGTGGTGTCCCCTAGGCGTAGCGCAACAACGCCGTGTGCCACTTCGTGCACAATTACGGAAAATAAAAAGACGAAGAGTGTGAAGATGGTGATGGTCATTGAGTCTATTTATGGACAATGCTTTGATTTTACAATATTTTTTAATAAAGAAAAACTTGAGCGTACGCTCAAGTTTTTTTGTTTATTTACCCCGCACGACGCGCAGTACGTTTTAGCCCGATTGAGGCGTTATGATATGAATGATTGTTTATTGTTGTACTTTGCGTACAATAATAAACGGAGTCATTTCGTCGTCTTGCCCCATGGGGTTATCGAGGAGAATTGCTCGTACTTCTTTTTTATTTACCTGCATACCGCCGCTCATCGCGATTACTTCGACGTTGACGTTATTTCCGTCGATAATAACCGTTGGAATTTTTGTTTCGCGCTCAATCGTTTCGCAAACTTTTTTGGGTTCTTTTGGGGGTAGTGCTGCGTATTCAGTGTAGGGGTACATACTGTCGGGGTTAAACCCATCGATTTCTGAAACGCGATTTCCCGCAATGGTCCAAAAAATTCCACGTAACCCAAATAATTTTCCAATTCCTCCGAGTACCATGGCGAGTACCATTCTCGGGTAGCCAACTAATTCTACTGCAAGCTGCATCTTTTCGGGGCGTGAAAAACCAATGTCATTCGGGTATTTTTTAACACCTTTCACGATAAGTTTTGCGAGAAGTCCTGCGCGTACAGTGCTGATGTGGCGTACATTATTTTGACACACCGAAACTACTTTTTCTGAAATTGCGATCCAGTCATTTGCTTTTGTTTGCGGAGTTACGTAGCGTTTTATTAATTCCGTGAGATCTTCGCCAAAACTAATGAGGTGCGTTTTGACCATTATGCGTTCATATGCGACTCCGTCGACGATTTTAATTTTTTCTTTCATTTACCAGGTATTTATAAAAATTTTGGTGATTATACTTATCCTTTATTTAGTAGCGTGGCAGTTCCTTCCGATAGCGTAATGGATCGATGGTTCGGCTAAAACAAGTACGAGTTGCTTCGTGATCCCAATTTTCAGAATAAGGCCCTAGCCCTCTTTGAGACTTTGTGGAAAATAATTTTGACGAAAGTGCAAATTGAGCGCAAAGTTCGAACGCATTGCTTGTTTTTATACTATATTCATACGCAGCGTTTGTTACGGGATCTTGCGGGGCAGTAAACCCAGAAATATCGTCGTTCAAATCCTCTATTTTTTTGGGTAGTTGTTCGTTGTGCGATGACCAGTAATTCGTGATTTCGTTTTGGAGCGTTTGTAAATCATTGATACGTCGTTCGTCGAGTCGATACAGTCTTGCGTTCAATGGTGACCCTACAGTAAAAAACCCTCCGATTATTGCAGCGCATATTACTATTGTTGACCCTACTCCGAAATAGCGCATTGCACGATTACTGAGACTTCCCCGAAGGTCGTGGAGGTAATAGTAGAATATTGTCGCAGACACCCCAAAGACTGTTTTCACTTTCGTGATAAATTTAATAGTGAATTCGCCTTCGAGTAAGTTGTAGACGAGAGTTACAAGATCGCCGATCATGATTCCTGCTCCTATAAATAATGTAAAGTAGAGTAGCCAACGGCGGAATTTTAGTGCTCGTAACTCTGGTTCTTTTGTAATATTTTTCGCGATGAGGTGCGAAATAAACATAAATGCCGGGAATACGATGATGAGACTAGCCATTGCAAAACGAATAGTGCCAAAGACGCTTTCATAGTATTGGGCATATAGCGGGTCTTTGAAGGTGATGTCAATATATTGGAAAATGAGCGCGATAAAGTTCCCCGCAATAAAATAGAGCGCTAGTATTGCGAGTAGGTTTAAAAAAACCTCTTTCGGTGTGTTTATCTTTTGCTCCATAATGTTGATAATGACGAATTATTTCGTAATATACAATTTTTCCATTTTAGCTCTTCTATACATGCAACTAAAAAAGAATTTTTGCTATTGCGGCGATTGCAATAATTATCCAAATCGTATTTAGCACCGCAGGTTGGTAATCTTTCTTATGGTAAGACTCAATAAAAATACCTAGTGCCCCGGTACCATTTAAAATTTGATACCAAATATTGGTGGATGTCAAAAACGAAAAGCTCAGCAACCCATAGGCAAGGACTATCGCCAAAGCCCCGTACCAACCCAAAAATTCTATAAATTTACCCATATAGAAAGATTAGCATATAAGAGAAATCTGGGTCACTTATTCAAAATTTTATTGCCTATAATTTTCTTACTTATTTCAAAGTTATTGGCGGACTGCATCTGCCGAAGCCGAGCTTTAGCGAGGCGAAGGCGGAAGGGGCGGGATTCGAACCCGCGGTACCTTGCGGTACACACGCTTTCCAAGCGTGCGCACTAGACCACTATGCGACCCTTCCCGCGTTAATTAGATTTGCTCCCGGATAACATTTCGCCTCTTTTTCTTGAATTTTGGCTACGACTTTGTGAAAAAATCTCAACAGATTCTGTGAATATGCTTCGATTTTTTCACTTCGTCTCGCTCAAAATTCAAGAAAAATTGATCAAAAGCTTATCCGGGAGCAAATCTACTGTCTTTACGATACCTTATTTTATGCAAAAAATAAAATTTTTATTATTTGTATGTTAAAAAACTCGCCTAAGTTACGATCGTACGTTAGGCGAGTTTTTATGTTTAACTCCATAGACCCACTGCTTAATTATCTTTCTACTGCAATTCTAAAATCATGGCTACAACTTGTCAAAAAAAGTTCACAAGATACACTGTATATTGCTCACTTTTTTTGACTGCGTTTCGCTCACGATTTTAGAATTTCGTAACGAAAATAATTAAGCAGCGGGTCTCATATTTTTTTCCATATTTTTGATGATGTTTAAAAAATTCCCTGTTAGGGAATTAGTTACGAATCTTATTTTTTTGCAATAAAAAAGTCCGACGTTTGTCGGACTATGTTTTTACGGTGATTGATTTGTATGTCGAAAAGTAGAATTTTAATCCTGTCTTGTCGTCTTCTTCCAGTGCGAAGCGCTCGATTTCTTCGAAGCGACCTCCATCTATTTTGGGGAACCATGTATCGCCAGTAAAGGTGTGTTGGATGTGCGTGATGTATAAGCGTTCAGCGATTTCTAGTCCGTGCTCGAATATTTTTGCTCCGCCGATAATGTAGGTATCTTTTTGTGGACGGTGAATCTCGCTGGCGTAGATTGCCTCTGCGATTGAGTATGCAGTAATGCACCCATCGCTTAAAGAACAGGGCCGGTGTGTGAGTACAATATTCAATCTCCCCTCGAGTGGTTTTTTTAAGGAATCGAATGTTTTTCTCCCCATTACGACTACGTTTCCCATGGTTAAACGTTGGAATCGTCTCATGTCAGGGACTAACTTTTGCCACGGAAGATGCCCATTGCTTCCCATTAATCGATTGCGATCCATTGCGGCGACTATCGATATCATACGGCGACCTCCGCTTTGATACCTGGATAGGGATTATAGTTCAATAATTCTATATCAGCAAATTCGAGTGCTTCAAGGTCGGCTAATGTTCCAACTTCTTTTTTGAGACGTAGTGTGGGTAAGGGGCGTGGCGTGCGTGTAAGCTGTAGATCAACTTGTGTGATGTGATTACGATATATGTGGGTGTCCCCCATTACGTGTACAAATTTCCCGGGTTTTAACCCTGTGATTTTTGCGAGTAGAATGGTCAAGAGCGCGTAAGAGGCAATATTAAATGGTATGCCAAGAAAAAGATCACAGCTTCGTTGGTACATTTGGAGACTTAACTTGCTCTCAGCAACAAAGCATTGAAACATCATGTGGCATGGAGGCAACGCCATTTTGCTGAGTTCGCCTGGGTTCCAAGCGTTTACAATAAGCCTTCGGTCGTGCGGCATTGCTTTGATGCGGTCGACTAAAATTTTTAACTGGTCTACTTCATTGCCGTCGGGTGTTTTCCAGTGTCGCCACTGGTGCCCATACACTGGGCCAAGCTCGCCATCGGCATTTGCCCATTCGTCCCAAATGGTTACGCCTCGGTCGCGCATATATTTGACATTCGTTTCTCCGCGAATGATCCAGATGAGTTCAGTGAAGATTGATTTGAGGTGTAGTTTCTTTGTCGTCATGAGTGGAAAATTCGGAAACGTGAATGGTTGACTTTCGGAGAGTTGGAATTCTAGGCGATTGCCGAAATCGCTCATGGTATCAATGCCCGGTCTACTTGGTTTTTGCACTCCTTCGTTACGGATTTTGCGAAGCAGGTCAAGATACTGTTGCATTAGATTTCCTTTTTCAATGCGCTACTACTTAAGGTAAATAAAAAAAACCCTTACGTAAAGGGTTTGCTACTGTTTTGTTATAGGGCGTTCAGCCACCTTTTCTCCATCAACCATCCTAAGTGTACTTCGTGAATCACTGTTTTTAGTTCGGCGGGAATTTTTGTGGGTTTTACTTCATACCACCAACCATGTTCGGGTATAGTTTTTGGAACTGATGCGCCTGGTTGTAGCGCCCCTAGCTTTACTGCTTTCCATGCGAGTTCGGTCTTAAATATTTTTTCGTAAGTTTCTTTCGATGTTTCTCCGAGTGCGATTGCCTGCGTTATTATTTTATTGTCGGAAATACAGGTTAGCATTCGGAGATCAAGTTCACGAGAAAGTTTTTCGAGTGTAGCCTGGAGATTGTGTTCATATACTCCGAGTTTTGCCAAGACAACGAACCTGACTTTTTGCTCAGGCATTTTCCACCATTTCTTGTGCTAGTTTGAGTGTAAACAAAAACCACTCCGATGTCAATCAGAGTGGAAATCAATAATTTTGATTTTTTATTAGGTTGTCTCACGATGATTAATACTCCATTCCTCCCATGCCCGGCATCCCCCCTCCCATTGGCGGCCCACCAGCCCCTGATTCCTTTTTTGGAATTTCGGTTACTGCTGCACCCATAACGAGATAGTTCGCGGCAACAGAAAGCGCATTGGTAAACGCGGTGCGAGTCACTTTTAGTGGATCAATGATACCAAATTTGCGTAAATCTTTAATTTCGTTTGTTTGGGCATTAAACCCGAGCCACATACGCTCTGCATTATCTTTTATTATTTCTTTTTGGCGGTTCAGTTCGGCAACAATAGTTCCTGGGTTTTGGCCGCTGTTGTTTACGATTGCGGTGATTGGCGCTTCGAGTGCTTTCATTAATATTGTATGCGCTGCTTTAGTCACTGCCATTTCGCTTGGTGTATTTCTTAGCTCCTTCATCGCGTTGAAGAGTGCCATGCCACCACCGGGAACAATTCCCTCTTCCATTGCGGCTCGGGTTGCGGCGACTGCATCTTCTACGCGCTGTTTTAATTCTTTTTGAGCCGATTCGGTTGGCGCACCAACTTTAATTACTGCAACCCCACCTGCGAGCTTGCCTAGTCGTTCCTGCATTTTCTCGCGGTCGAATTCCGAGTCTATTTTTTTAAGCTGTGCCTTGAGTTGTGCAACGCGATCTGCGATCGTATTCTTTTCTCCCTTGCCACCAACGATAGTTGTATTATCTTTACTCGCAACTACACGATGTGCGCGTCCGAGTGCGGAAAGATCTACGTCCTCAAGCTTTTTTCCTAGTTCGTCGGTTATGAGCTCTGCGCCGGTTATGATCGCAATATCTTGGAGCACTTCTTTCTTGCGGTCACCAAACCCAGGGGCTTTTACTGCAAGCGCGGTAAAAATTCCACGGAGTTTGTTTACCACGAGCGTTGTGAGGGCTTCGCCGTCAACTTCTTCTGCGATGATTACCAGTTCTTTCTTTCCTGCTTCGATCATGCGTTCTAAGAGTGGGAGCATTTCTTTGATCGATGAGATTTTTTTGTCCGTTACGAGAATATAGGGTTCTTCGACGGCGCTTTCCATGCGTTCGGCATTCGTTACCATGTATGGAGAAATATATCCGCGGTCGAACTGCATGCCTTCTACTACTTCATAGGAATTTCCTGTAGTGTTCGAATCTTCAATTGTTACAACTCCATCGCGACCAATTTTTTCCATGACCTGCGCAATGAGTTTGCCGATACCCCCATCTTTTGCGGAAAGCGTTGCGACTTCTTCAATTTTTTTATTTTCATTAATTGCTTCGCGTTGGCTTTCGAGACGTCCCATCACTTCACCGCCAACTCGTTTCAGCTCTTCAGATAATTGAATAACGTTAAACCCTTTCTCGCGAATGGTTTTTTCTCCTTCGTCGATCATTGCATGAGCAAGGACCACCGAAGTTGTCGTACCGTCGCCAACGTTATCGTTGGTTTTGTCCGCTGCCTGTTTTAATAGGTCTGCTCCAAGATTTTCGAATTTATTTTCGAGCTCAATTTCTTTGGCTACGGTTACGCCATCGAATGTCACCTGTGGTGCGCCGTACCCCTTTTCGATGACCACCGCCCTTCCGCGAGGACCAAGGGTCATGCGTACTGCCTCGGCAAGCTTGTCGATGCCCTTTTTAAGAGCAATGCGTGCATCTTCGTTAAATAAAATTTGTTTTGCCATACTTTAATTAGAAATTAGTTATTGGGAATTAGAAATTTCTTGCTATTATTCAATAATTGCAAGAATATCGTCTTCGTCTCCGACTAAATATTTTTTACCCTCGACCTCGATTTCGTCTGGGCCGTATTTTTTAAATAATACTTTGTCCCCGACTTTTACCGACATAGGGGTCCGCTCTCCTTTTTCCGATATTTTTCCGGAACCTACTGCTACTATTTTTCCGATCATCGGTTTTTCTTTTTCGGCGCTATCGGGAAGCACAATTCCTGATTTCGTTTTTTTGTCTTCAGTTATGCTTTCAATGAATACGTGGTTTGATAATGGTTTGAACATATATAACGACAAAGCGCGAAGTGCTTATCGCGGGGCGTTATGACTATACGCTCTGCGTTACGCGACTTGCGATATGCCATTTTAGCACTTTCGACTTTAGATTGCTAATATCGATTAATGTAACGACTATTATAACTTCGGTCAAGGTTTTTTTGTAACAGGGATATATGAATGTAAATCACCCGGTTCAGGGTGATTGGCGTACGAGCGATTTTTCAATCAACAACTTCAGTTCTTTCCAAATGCCGTCTAGGACGCGTTCAAGTTCATGCTCTCCATTATTTTGAATGCGACCTACAAAAAGCATTTTTGTGATCTTGGGGTGCTTTCGTTGGTGCTCACGTATTTTTGCAACCATTCCTGGCGTTGCGCGACTCATGCTCCCTTCCGTCGTTGCAAAGCTTACTGTTTCTTTGGTGCTTGAGGTTTTAATCTGTAGCGGAAAGAATCCGTCTTCTATTGCTTTCTTTGTTTTCTTTACTCTGATACGAAATGCAATAATGCAATCGATCCCCAACTTGTCAAATAGGTGGTTGTGCGCCGTTCTTACGATATCGATTTCTTCGATCTCTTCGTCGGAATTTATCGACGCATCTTTTGCTTTTCTTTTTACGGCTAGTTCAACGAGGTCTTCGGAGTCTTGTCCGTACGGAGGTTTGCCCACCGCAAGGTTTCCTAGCCCTTTAGGTACTGATTAGACTCTAATATAGAACTTACTTATGGGCAATATCATGTTTTACTAAACAAGTTGACGGTCAACTTGTAAGAGTAAAACTGTTAGTCTTTTATATTTATATTTCGAACTTACGACGATCGGGGTGGAATTCGAGTTCGTCGTCGGTGTACACGACGCGTGGCTTATAGCCTAAGCCTTCTTGTGTAATGCGCCGTCGGATTCTTTTTATTTGTAGTCTTTTGAGTATGTATTCAAGTTGGTTTCCAATACTACCTTTTAATAGCCATTCGAGCGATCGTTTTATCTTGTTCTGCTTTGACTTATTTACTATTGCTGTATTTCGCATCGTATATTGCCCAACCCAATCGATGTTTGCATCTCGAAATTTTTTTATTTCTTCGTCGGACCCATATATTGGGATCAATGCTTGATATAATTTACGCCACGAATTGGTATGTGGTGGTGAAAGTCTGTAGGCAGTAGGCGTAACAAAGTGGTTGAGGCAAATTTTTCCTGCGCGCTTAGCCGTGTCATTCTTATTGTTGGTGTGGCTGCAGCGTGAGCCGCATAGCTCGAGTATGAGCGCCGTAAAGCAACGCACCAGAAATATTCGGCCTTGCATCACTCCGATTAATACATCGCAATCGGAACTTTCGTTCGCAGTACCCATCGCTACAGAACCAGAAACAAAAACAAGTCTTATAAATGGGATATATTCGAATACCCGAAATTGTTTATTCCGATCCATGTGTTTCTATTGTGCCTTCGATAAGTTCGGGTTTTAGCCCAGCTACACCCCCACTAATACGCAATACATCTTTATCGATTTTCCCTAATTCTTTTGAGGCACTGTTGTACATGTTTATCGTTGTCCCGAGGTGTGCCCCAACTTTGTTAAAATATCCTTCGTAATTTAAGAGGTGCCTTCCCAATTCTTCCACGCGTTTTCGTATTTCTTTTGCTGAGTCTTCGATTTGCAGTGCGCGTAACCCTTGAAGTACCGTTTGAAGATATGCCAAAAATGATGTTGGCGAAACGACGATCACTTTCTTATCTTTCACTGCATATTCAATAAGGTCGCGTGTTGAAGACTTGACAGCGCCTATTTTGTTCACCAAGAGATCGTAGTAGAGCGCTTCTGCTGGAATAAACATGAAGGCGAATTCCATTGTCCCCTCTTCGGGTTGCACATATTTTGCTGTTTCATCGATTCGGATTTTTAGATCGTTCCGCACCGCTTCTTCGTATTTTGTTCGTTCTTCGTTGTTGGTTGCCTCGAGTAACCGATTATAATTTTCAAGACTGAATTTTGAATCTATCGGAATTATTTTATCTTTTACCAATACTACGGCATCGACAATGGTTCCATTCTTGAAAGGATATTGTAGTTTAAATGTATTTGGAGGAAGAACATTTTTTAATACTGTTTCAAGAAAATATTCACCTAGAATTCCACGTTGTTTTGGATTTTTTAAAATGTCTTGTAAGTTTTTTAATTGATCGGTAAAGTTTAAGACTTGCTTGTTCGATTCTTGTAGGCGCGTAAGGTGTTCGGATACGTTGCGGATGAGCTCGTTTCGCATATGTTCCCCGGCTTGTGCGAGACGTGTGCTTTCAGCAAGTTTGCCGTCAACAATACGCGCAACTTCGTTTATTTGTTGTTGCAATAACAATAGCGATTGCCCATCGTTTTTTGGTTGCGCGTCAACCAGCGCACGTTTGAGAGCGGTAAATAATATATATAGTCCCGTTCCGATTGCGGCGATTATGATAAGTGTGGTTATTGCATTTATCACCATAATGATTTTAGTATTGCGAGTATTGCTACCACGCATTCCGTCCCAACGGCAATTATTGGGTGAAATTGCCAACTCTCTTTTTTGATAAAAAAGAAATGAAAAAAATTATGGATTTTTGTTGCGATGTGTGT
This sequence comes from uncultured Candidatus Saccharibacteria bacterium, assembly GCA_964372325.1. GTDB lineage: Bacteria > Patescibacteriota > Minisyncoccia > UBA6257 > JAUSGH01 > CAYJQG01. The sequence goes on along the minus strand of CAYJQG010000004.1, from coordinate 16,078 downwards.
CCATTGCGTTTTATAAAGTATTTCTATTCCTAATAAAAAATCGGGTAATAGTCCCCCACAAATTCCGGCAAGAGTTGTTAGCGGTGTTATTGCCCCATGAAAGAGCGTAAAGGCAGATATCGCGCCTAATGCTCCGTCGAAACAAATAACCACCAGCGCGCGATTTGAAAATTCTTCTTCGTTTTCTGCGCGTAGATATGGTATTTTTTGGTAGTGTCCGTGGGGCAAGGAGTCGATTGCGAAATGGCTCATAACTCCGAGCGCGAATGCGGTTACCGGGTTTCCGGTGAGTGTACTCAGAGCTGCGCCAACTAGTGAGTGAGTCGTGAGAGTCATGCTTCATATGCTATACTAAATGTATTGTTGTTGAAAGGTCGAATTTTATAAGGAATAGATTACATCTTTTTATTTATGAATCCAAAACAGTTTTTGATGCTTGGCGGAGTTGTTCTTGTCGCTGTCGCGCTCCTTGGTTTTTGGGGAGTCATCGGGCCAACCCCTGAGCAAAGCCTCTTTGGCGCGAATTGGTGGTTTGATAACGGTGAAAATTGGGCGCATTTACTCTTTGGCGTCGTCGCACTCATCGCATATAAAGCGCTTGATGCGGGAATGCAGAAGTGGCTGGCTATTCTTGTTGGTTTGATTGCCTTGTTCTTTGCGGTATACGGATATCTCTACCCAGTGTTTTTGGGCTCGAATCTTGAGAACCCGGCTGATACGCTTCTCCATCTTGCCGTAGGGGTGTGGGCACTGTGGGCGGCGAAACGAGGGTAACGATAATAACGATAATATTTAATAGGACTTCCGCAATTGGCGCATTTCTTTGTTGCTCGTTCGTTTGCTCCTGCGCAGTACTGTTACGTACAGCTTGGGTGCTTGCCTCGCTCGCGCCTAGCGCCCACCTGAACAATATCGCAGCCGCGATTCGAATCAATTGTGCACGGGACAAGGAGCGATGACACCGGTGTACCCTCTGGGTACACCAAGGAGGAGCGACGCAGTCTCCGTGCACAATTGATCGAATCCCTTCGGGTTTGCATGATATTCTTTTAACACTTCGTTGCTTCTCGTCAATGTAGCACGGAGGCTACAATTTCCTCGTCGCGCCTTGTGTTAAAAGAATATCATTGCAAACGCGGCTTGTGATATTGTTCAGGTGGGTGCTGAACTGCATCCAATTGCGTAAGTCTTATATTGTTTGCGAATAAAAAAATAAGTTCCGACATACGTCGGAACTTATTTTTTTATTCTTCTTCCGCCCTTTTGATTTTTTTTCGTTGGTTTGGGTTAAGTACGCGTTTCCGTAGCCGTAAATTTTTTGGTGTTACTTCAACGAGTTCGTCATGGCTAATATATTCAAGGGCATACTCGAGCGTGATTTCTTTTGGTGGAATTAGGGTGATCGGCACGTCATGTCCGCGTGTACGAACATTTGAGAGTTGTTTTTCTTTGCAGATGTTAATTTCGATGTCGTAATCTTTAGCGCTTGCCCCTACGATCATCCCTGCATATGTCGGGGTTCCTGGTCTAATAAATAATATGCCTCGCTGTTGGGCGTTATCTAGGGCATGTGACGTGGCAAGGCCTTCAATGGTGGCAACCATCGAGCCTGTTGTACGTCGCTCGGGTTTTGTGTCAAGCATTTTGCGATATGCATCGAATATACTATGCATAATAACCAACCCTCGCGTACGAGTCATGAGCAACGACTTTAGCCCAATGAGGCTGCGCGTGGGTATGCTGTATTCAAGCTCAAGCACATATTCGCCCTGCGCCATGTTTTTAAGTTCCCCGTTACGTTTTCCGAGTTCTTCAATAATCACACCTTGATATGCAATTGGTATTTCAATAACGAGTCGTTCGAACGGTTCTTGAAGAACTCCGTTGACTTCTTTTGTGATGACCTCTGGTTCCGATACTTGTAGTTCAAATCCTTCTCTGCGCATGGTCTCGATTACTACTGCGAGGTGTAATTCTCCGCGACCAGAGACCAAAAATTCATCGGGTGCATCCGTTTCTTCGACGCGAAGCGCGACATTAGTTTCAACTTCTTTCATGAGTCGTTCTCGTAGGTTTCGAGAGGTCACATATTTCCCTTCGCGCCCTGCGAATGGGCTCGTGTTTACGCCGAATGTCATCTTTACCGTTGGTTCTTCAACGGATATGGGTGGGAGCGCAACTGGGGCATCGGCACTTGCGATGGTTTCTCCGATTGATATTTCTTCGAACCCTGTTACCGATACAATATCTCCAGCAGAGACTTCGGATATTGAAACTTTCTCTAATCCCTCAAACACCATGAGGTTCGTTACCTTCGCACGTACTATCTCGCCATTTTTTTTAATGCGTGCAACAATTTCTCCTTCGTGAATTTTACCTGCGTGCACTTTTCCGATTGCTACCTTACCTTTGTAGTCGTCATATGCTAACGCAAGAACTAAGAGTTGTAACGGTGCATCGGTTAGGGCAATTGGCGCCGGAATTTCTTTGATGATTGTTTGAAATAGCGGTGTAAAATCCGCTTCTTGTTTTTGTTCGTTTAGTGATGAGGTGCCATTGATACCCACCGCGTAAACAATTGGGAAGTCGAGTTGTTCTGGCGTAGCACCTAATTCTACAAAAAGATCAAATGCTTTATTGACTGCAAATGTTGGTCGCGCATCGGGTTTATCAACTTTATTAATTACTACGATAATTTTTAGTCCGAGTTCGAGCGCTTTTTTTAACACGAATCGTGTTTGTGGCATTGGCCCTTCTTTCGCGTCGATGAGGAGCAATGCGCCTTCTGCCATGCGTAGTGTGCGTTCTACTTCTCCACCAAAGTCGGCATGACCAGGGGTATCGATAATGTTAATTTTTGTTCTTAGATACATCACGCTCGCGTTCTTTGCTTTAATAGTAATGCCGCGTTCACGCTCAAGGTCCATGGAATCCATAATACACTCACCCATGTCGTTGATGCGACGATCGGCTTTGGTTTGTTTGAGCATTGCGTCGACCAAGGTTGTTTTACCGTGGTCGACGTGGGCGATGATGGCGATGTTACGAATGTTTTCTCTTTGCATAAAACTTTTTAGTTTGTTGGAACAACGGGCATATTCATTCCGGGATCCGGCTCGATTCGCCCAGCGGCGAATCGGCTCAGAACCCCTGTTGATAATATTCCCCGCCGCGATATATGCAAATCGTACACGTCGCTAGGAGCGACGACGAAGGTGTATCCATTGGATACTCTAAGGAGGAGCGACACCGCGACGTGTACGATTTGCATATATCCCTATGGGTTGACTGCATGGTATTGTTGCGCTGCGTTACTCCTCGTTGCAGTAGCGCTGCAGCTACAGCTTCCTCGTCGTGCCTTGCGACAACAATACCCTGCAGTCAACGCGGCTGGGGAATATTATCAATAGGGGTTCGCAGTCTCGGCGATTTGTCCCGCCTTCGGGCGGGAACCATGCCAAATCGCCTCCGACAAATCCCTTCATGAATATGCCCGTTGTTCTACGCTCGATGTACTATTGATGTACCATTATGACAAATCAATAGACCTTATTATAACATATGTTGCACGGAGGAAGCAAATATTTTTTGAATGAAAAAAGTCTCGTTAGAGACTTTTTGATGATTTGTTTCTGAATCTATCTAAAGCGTAGTCCGAAATAGAATTTACCCACTGCGATGCATAGAAGCAGATTTGAGAACGCCAATATGGGCCCAACGACAGGAGAGATGAGAAGCGCAGACCATTTGACGAAACCGTTATATTCTGGTTCGCCGCCGGCCATGTATGCACAGTGATTCGTCCATCCCCAACTGAGTACGCCAGATAATGCCCATAGCACCGTTATTAGCGGATGATTCACTACCCATTCCATTGTGGCCGCCTCATCCATCGAAGTACTTAGGCTAGTATGGCGTAATCGTCTATTTTTTGTCAATGACGAGTTAGCTACGAAATACGAAATTATTACGAATATACGAAACGAATATACGAATATGTTTTTCGTTTTCGTATATTCGTACTTTGTTCGTATTTAGTAGCAATGAAAAAATTCAGCTATTGCTGGTTTAGTTTTCGTGTGTTGCGATGGTGGTGAAGTTATCTTTCAGGCGACTTTGTTTTCGTTCCTTCTTTTCTTTTCGTTCTCTTCCGCTGCGCATTCTCTTGCCATGGCCGGTATTCATTTTACGGAGCATTCTTCGATAGTCTTCCTTATAGTCAGTATGGGTGTTTGGGGCTTTTGGTGTTACTCCGAGTGTCTGGGACAAGAGTATCTCCTCGTTACTCTTACTCGCTATTGTAACATTGTATTTATTTTTTGGTCAAACTTGTGACAGCTACGAAATACGAAATATTTATACGAATATACGAAATTCTATTGCATTAATGATTTCTGTAGACTAAATCATCGCGGCATAACTTTCGTATGTTCGCATCCATTTTGTATTTCGTAGCCGATGGTTGGTCGTGCTACGATTGCCATAAACATTGGGATCTCAAGACGTGCTCGGTCTTCTGCTTTTGCGCGTGGTCCGCGTTGACTTTTTTTATGCGAGGTCCATTCTTCGAGATTTGTTAGATAAAATCCTGCATCAGCAAGTGCTTTGATGTAGGTTTGTAGCGGTCGATGGAATGACCACGTGGTGTCACCAGGTGCATCTCCTGGATGCATTTGAATTGGTATTTTGATTTCGCTCATATAGCCATTTACGCGTCGGTATTGCAGTCGCTGTCCTTCATCCCAGCCCCAGCCACTGAGTTTTGGTATTCGTAGCACGGGATGGTTTAAGACAATTAAAAGTTTACCCGTTGGTTTTATCACGCGTCTTACTTCGCGTAGCGTGGAGGCCATATCGTCGATATTCTGCAGGGTGAGTATCATCACCACGGCGTCGAACACATGGTCGTTTACCATGCTTAGGTTTTTTGCATTCGCAACATGAAAAACGATTTCTTTCGATGATTTTTTTTTCGCGATTGTGATAAGCTCGGGTGCGATGTCAAGGCCAACAACATTTGCGCCTGTTTTTTGGAATTCACGTGCAAACATTCCCTCACCACAGCCGAGGTCAAGAATATCTTCGCCACGCTTTAATTCCAAGAGTCGTAGCACATTTGGTACCAGCACTTTTTGTTGATAGCTTTCTTTTTCTTCTACAATTCCACTATACCACTTTGAAAATTTGCCCCAAGAAGTACGCATATCATATGAAAATGCTCTGCGTTTTTTGATCTCTGCGCAGAGCATTCTAATTATTTATAATGCACCCATCAGTAAACCGCTGCCCACTGGACCAGTATTAAAAAATTTTTTTGCGTTGAGCGCCTCGTAGATCGTGCGGGTAAGACTTTTTTCTGGCGAAGGGACCTCACCCTTTTTGCCGCGGCAGCGTTCTTTCTCTTTTGCGACTGCACGGAGATGTTCGTGAATTGCACCGAGGATTGTCGCGACCATCTCTTCTTTCTTGAGATTCTTATCCCCGTGTTTTCTCCCGATTAGCAAGCGATACACTCGTTCGGCAAGCGCCTCAAAAACTTTGTCTTTTGGTAGGTGTTCGTTATGCGCTCGAATTGCTTCATGGATTACTTTTTCCATGGCATTCCAGGTTTCTGGGTCTTCCATGGCCATCCACCCATGTATCAAAAGGTAACTATAATAAAGATACCACGGTTTTCCGTGGTATGCAAGGCTCGCTCCGTTCCTTTTTTCGTCAGCCACTTCGCGATAGACAGATGCGTCTTCGTTCGTCGTCGGCAGTTGACGAAAAATCGAGGACTCGTCCGCCAGCTGGCGGACTCAGACATCTCAATTTTTCTAACTGCTCCTCCTTGCTTGAGCATCTGTATCTATCGCTGCGCAGGCTGACTACAAAAAGGAACGGAGCTCATTTGGGTTTTCGGAAGCTACGGTTTTTTCTCCGCCCCTTCTTTAACATCTTCTTCTTTTGAGAACCGTAAAGAGAGCATTACCAGTATCATGGTTACAAATAGTGCGTAAATGCATTTTGCAAAAATTGTATTATCGGGACTGAAGTATTTTTCGAAAAATGATTTGGTGGCGTCGTTCCATGCGAGCGCAACAATAACTCCGAATGCCGTGAGAATTGCTGTAGTGAATTTATCCCAAAATCTCTCTCTTACTTTTTTGACGCCATCTTCGATGGTCGGCATGTATCTGCCCCCTTAGATTGTCTTTATTAACTGTAGCGTTTTTCTTTTTTTTCGCAATAGCTTAGACTCGGCTCCCAATAAGCTATTGTTGTTCTTGCTTGTAACAGCTACGAAATACGAAATCATTACGAATATACGAAAGATAAATACAGCTAACCGAACAAATATTTTTCGTATATTCGTATCATTTTCGTATTTCGTAGCGAATAATTCGTATTTCGTAGCCTTGTAATGTTAAAAATGAGCGGCGTTTCGCCGCTCTGCTTGAACTACTATTCTTTAATATGATCAACGGTAATACTTGCGTCACGTAAGAGTTCTGTTGCCTTTGTTGATGCACCATAACGGCCTTCGTAGAATTTTTTGTAGACGACTCGTTTAATTTGTGCGTTCACTAGCGCCTTTGCGCAATCGTAGCATGGTGAAATGCTGCAATACAGTGTTGCTCCTACAATCGATACACCTTTTAGCCCTGCATCGATAATTGCATTAATCTCGGCATGTACGGTACGTACGCAGTGGTTGTTTACCATTTCATGCCCTACATCGTCGCAGTGCGGAGCACTTTTTGGCGAACCATTGTACCCACATGCCAATATACGATTTTCTTTTGTTATTACTGCCCCCACGTGCGCTCGGTCGCAAGTACTCCTTGTCGCAATTTGTTCAGTAATATTCAGGAAGTATTCGTCCCAGCTTGGGCGAGCACTCATCGTTTTGCTCTTATAAAATGCTATAGATACCATATCATGGATTTTTTGTATTTGCCATCCAGCAAGATTGTTATATAAGCCAACCCGTTATTTCTCGCTAACCACTCCGCGATAGACAAATAAGCTTCGCTCGTCGTTGGTAGTTGACGAAAAATTGAGGACTCACCCGCCAATTGTTATTAAAAATTTTTTGCGGGTTCAAACATCTCAATTTTTCTACTACCTTCCTCCTCGCTTCAGTTATTTGTCGCTATCCCTGCCTGCCGGCAGGCAGGGTTTCGCAGGTTGGCTATGAAATAACGGGTTGGCTATATTTAATCCCCCGTAATCTAACCAATGTATCTGCTCACAAAACTGAGTGGTAAGCATTAGATGTATCATTGTCATTGCGAGCGCCTTTAGCCGCGAGCGAGAGCGTGGCGGGAAGCAATCTTAAGAATATTTGGAAGTCCGACTTCCAAATATTCTTAAGATTGCTTCGTCGGTTTGCGAACCTTCTCGTAATGACAATTTTAATCACAGGAACGTCAGATTGCTTCGCTGCGGCTCAGAGTTTCTGTTTTAAGATGCCTAAAGAATTTTGTAGAGGAAGTTAGATTTCATATCTCTTTCATTAAAAATTCCCCGTCACAGTGACGGGGTTTTATGTTAATAATATATTGTTTCACAGCGATGGTATGGGAGGGACATGTTTGTTGTTTGGCTTTCGTTCCACAACATCCAATCGATTTCAAATGCACGGAAGTTTTTACCAAGGCGCGTGAGTGCGTCGCGGAGATATTCTACTGCCCAAATGGCTGCAGCGCGAATCTCGATTTCTTCCCGTGAGCTTGGGAAGATGAGTTTCTGGCGCCTGATGCGCTCGCGCAGCGCTGCGTCATACACTAATATTCCTTCGTGTTCTAACAGCTGTGGTAGTTTATAATCCGCGAATGCGGTGAGCTCTTCCATGTTCTTGAATGCTCCGGGACCTCTACCGCCAAATGCTCCATAGATATCAGATATCAGTAACTGCGCGCGTTTGAGAAACCAAATACATTTGTTATTTAGCCATTCTACGTCATTAAATGAATTTATTGAGGCAATGCAGACTGCTGTTTTTATTGCATCACCATCCCAATTGAATATTTGCGCTAGCGGATTGCAGTTGGCCTCTATCGCAACGCTTGCTTCTCTTAATGTATTCCAACGCTCCTTGAGTAGTAATAGTTCACCCGTTCCCCCGAGCATTGCTTTAAAATCTTCAAATTTCATACTGCGCATCCATTGGAATGTGGCTTTGCGTGGTGTATCAATAAAAAATTTCTTAAGTGCTAGCGCCAATGCATAGTATCCGTTATAGCGCTTCCCTTCGTACATAATTCCCCAACGTTTTTCGGGTTCTGAATGCCAGAAGCAGAAATTGAGCGTATCAAGTGTAATAAGATACGTTAGCATTTGTTCAACGTTGTCTGTTTCAAGGTGCGCTTCTTTTGGCCACTTCGGAGGTTTCGCGTCTTTTGCCTTCCATTCGCTTGCCAGTCTTTCGATTTGTTTTCGATTAATTGTTACGAATTGTGCATTTTCAACAATTGGCTTTGTTGATGTGCGAACGAGATTCTCTTTGCTCATGCCACGCCTTTCTGCCAAGTCTATCAGGGTAGTATGATATTACTTGATATGTTATTTTTATACAAGTTATCGCTTAACTGACGATCGTCAGTTAAGCGATTTCGGTAAAAATCCGAATAAGCTCTCTACAGACCGCTTTACCAGTTTTAAGATAATTATAAACGGCCCTCCTACGGCGGGTAGGCAGGCTTGGCTTTTAGTCTGTCTCGGACTTATTCGGATTTTTATTGATAAGAACGTTATAGCTCCTCTCTCTTTATCGCGGTGCGGAGTTTAGTAACTGCGTTGTTAAAGAAGTACAGGTTATGAAAGGTTAACAGTTTCATTCCTGTTATTTCTTTTGCGCGTAAGAGGTGGCAAATATATGCACGCGTGTAGGTGCTGCATGTTGTGCAGGCGCATGTTTTGTCGAGTTTTTTGTGTTCTCCTAGAAATAATGATTTCCCAAGATTGAGTTTGCCCGCACTTGTGAATGCAATACCGCGACGTGCATAATGCGTTGGCACTGTACAGTCAAAGAGATCAATGCCGTGCCTTATAACCATTTCCATGTCTTCGAGATATCCAATACCCAAAAGATGTTTTGGTTTTTTTGCGTCAAGATTCGGGACCGTCCATTTGAGGATCTGTGCCATTGTCTTTTTATCGGTTCCCAAATCTCCTCCGATACCATATCCCGGAAAATCTAATGCGTTAATATATGCCGCGCTTTTTTCGCGTAAATCTTTAAAATGTGAACCTTGTACAATTCCGAACAGCGCTTGCTTACTTTTTTGTGTTTTTTTACATATCGTCGCCCAACGATGGGTGCGTTCGAGCGACATCTCAATGTATTCTCGGGTCGCAAGCGGCGGTGTGCATTCATCGAATGCGAAAATGATGTCTGCCCCCAACGATTCTTGAATGTGTATTGATTCCCTTGGACCAATAAAAATTTTATGTCCGTCTAAAGGACTTTGAAAATGTACGCCATCATTTGTGATTCGGATTTTTTTTGGTTGCATCCCCCGCAATATTTGGAAGTCCGACTTCCAAATATTGCTGTTGTTGCGATGGTTATTTTTTTCAGGAAAATATTTTAATAGTTTCCCAATTTGTAGGTCGTGGCCGAAGCCTAAGCTAAATACTTGGAACCCCCCCGAGTCGGTCATTATCGGGTTTTTCCACTGCATGAATTGATGTAGCCCCCCAGCTTTTTTCACAACATCCTCCCCGGGTTTTAGGTGGAGATGGAAGGTGTTCGCGATTAAGAGTTGGGTATTTGTTTGATGTACCTCTTCAATTGAGAGTGTTTTTACTACTGCCTGCGTTGCGACCGGCACTAAGCAAGGCGTCTCAATTTCGCCGTGTGGAGTTTTAAGTATTCCAACTCTAGCCCAACTCTTCTTTGATTTTTTAAGAATGTTAAATTCGATCATGATTAAAATTTATATATTAGACTTGGCTCCCGGATAACATTTCGCCTCTTTTTCTTGAATTTTGGCTACGACTTCGTGAAAAAATCTCAACAGATTCTGTGAATAGCTTTCCATTTTTTCACTTCGTCTCGCTCAAAATTCAAGAAAAATTGGTCAAAAGCTTATCCGTGGAGCCAAGTCTATTTTTACGCTGCTGAAAAGTATATCAGCGATTGCCTTAGCGGGCAATTATCTCGTATACTTTACATAGTTCGTTCTCGTGGGTATGCTATGGCATGCATCGACTGGCCGCATTTCTTGGGTACCGCTCTTTTTCTTGTTATTTTCTGCGCATTGGCAGTTATGATTGTTGTAGCAGTTTTTGTTATTTATGGCATGGATGGTAGTTCGTAGCCAAAATCCGTCTTAATATAGACGGATTTTTTCGATAAGATCCTTCGCGAAACTCAGGATGACCCCGGTTGTTACCGGGGTTATTTCTTGCAGCCGTACTTGCACCCGAGCATTGCGAGATATCCTGCAACCACTACCGCAATGTAGCTGAACCATATTGGTATCGTCCAACCGCCGATTATCGCTTCCCAGTCTAGAATAATTCGCAGTAGGTGTAGTGCCGCGATTACCGTGAATATTCCCGAAACGATATGAAGATATTTGTACATATTCATGTTTTACCCCTCGGCTTTTCTGTTTTTATTATAACACGCGCAGAGCCTGTTCTATGTCGGCAATTGTTTCTTGTATTTCTCCAAGCCCCACCGAGCATCGCACGAGGCCGTCGCTAATATGCACTTTGGCACGTTCTTCTTTTGATAAACGATTATGCGTTGTGGACGCAGGATGAATAATAAGGCTACGTACATCCCCTAGGTGCGGAGCAATAATTACATGGCGCAATGCGTTTACAAATTTTTTCGCTGCGGAAAAGTTTTCTAATTCAAACGCGAGTAATCCCGAACCGCCATTTTGCATTTGGTGACGGGCGAGTTTATAATTTCGGTTTCCGTGAAGATGCGGATAGTGTACATTCCCCACCCCTTTATTTTTTGTAAGTATGTTTGCAACAGCAAGTGCGTTTTTCGAAAATGTTTTCATATCGTTTATTAATGTATAACTGTTTTGTAACGCAAACCATGCGGAGAGTGGATGCATGACAAATCCTCCATGAATAAACCAATCATACAATTCATCGCCATATTGTGTGACAAATTTTTTACTTCCTACAAGTGCTCCCCCTAGCCCCGTTGACTGACGTGTTAAATACTTTGTCACTGAGTGGAGCACTGCGTCGGCACCTAACTCCAGCGGTTTTTGTAGCGCTGGTGTTGCGATGGTGTTATCGACGATCAGCACTGTCCCCTTTTTGTGCGCAATATCTGCGATAGCCTTTATGTCGAATATATCGACGCTTGGATTTGATGGGCTTTCGAGAAATACAAATGCCGTCTCTTTTGTTATTGCGTTCTCCCACGCTTTGTTATTGAAGGCATTTTCCACGAACGTTATGCGCGCTCCACCCCAACTATTGAGTAGATGGCTTAAATGATAAGACCCACCATAAATATACGGTGACGTGACAACCTGCTTTTTCTTTTTTGTGAGTGTTAATACTCCGAGTAGTAGCGCGGAGAGTCCGGTGTTTGTGGCGAATGTTTTTTCGCCATGCTCCGCAACAGTTAGCCATTCTTCGAATGCAGTAACGGTAGGATTCCCCAGACGCGTATACGCATAGCCCTTTTTTGTACCACTAAAAATTGCCGCCCCCTCTTCTGCAGACTCGAATCCATACGCTGATCCTAAATATAATGGTGGAACAATACTTTTATACTGGTCTTTCCTCCAGCTGTATTGGCTGTTTGCCATATCGTGTATTAACGATTGGCTGTGCGTACTTTTCTCCCTGCGGCTTTGCGATGTTTCCTTTTCGCAAGTTTTTGTTTCTTGTTCATGTATATATGTATACCGTATTATATCTCATTAGTAAATAACTAATTATTCTTCTTGTGTTTTAGCGGTTTCATGAGACTCCCTCCGATTGCGAGTCCGGAGGCAAGTAAAACGAGGTTTTTCAATACAAACTCTCCATCGAGGGTGAGGAAAAATATATTTCCGAAACGAAAGAAAAGTTCTGGTTTTAATATTGGCGCTACCAGTGTGCCGAGCATTTGGAACCATAGCAGGAAGAGCGTAAATCGTAGCCATATTTTAAATAATAATCCTACCCCTGTCGCGATTCCGAGAATTCCCAATATTCCCATAAATGTTTCGTTGGGAAGAAAATTGTATGTTGTTGCGACGATGTCGGTTACCGCGCTTGCGCCATAGAGCTTTAATATCCCAAACCATAGAAACACGACGCCGAGCATTATGCGAAGTACGGCGATTCCCCAGCGTTGTAACCACTCGATGATGAGTGCGTCTATATTTGCGAACCAATGAACCATTATATTATTGTACCATTTTATTGTATTATTTTTTTCGTAATCGAAGCGCGTTTAAGACAACGGAAATTGAGGAGAAGGCCATTGCTCCAGCGGCGATCATGGGGTTTAAGAGGCCCGCAACCGCCATTGGGATTGCCGCGACGTTGTAGAAAAATGCCCAGAAAAGATTTTGCTGGATTGTACGAAATGTTTTTTTTGACAGTCGTAACGCTTCCACAACTTTTGTTGGGCTGCCCTTCATGAGCACAATATTTCCCGATTCGATTGCGATGTCGGTGCCTGTACCCATCGCAATTCCCAGATCTGCCTGCGTGAGTGCTGGCGCATCGTTTATCCCATCACCGACAAATGCGATTTTTAAACCTTTTCCTTGCAATGTTTTTACTTGTGTCGCTTTATCTTGCGGTAATACTTCCGCAAATACTCGCTGGATGCCGACTTGCTTCGCGATACTTTCTGCGGTCTTTGTGTTGTCTCCCGTAATCATCGCAACCTCTACTCCGTCTTTCCGTAATTCGTGTATTGCTTCTCGTGCATCGGCTTTTAACGTGTCGGCAATTGCAATAAGGCCGACCATGGTTTGTCCTTTAGACACCGCAACAACTGTTTTTGCTTCAGACTCCAGGCGTGTAATGTCATATGCAAATGGTTTTTCGTTGATCCCGGCGAGATTCATGAATTTTATATTTCCTACGCGAATGAGATGTTCGCCCACCTTCCCCGTTATACCTCTCCCCGATGTATTTTCAAACCCATGTACGGTGCTCAGTTTTACGCCTAATTCTTCTGCGTGTTTTACAATAGCCGTTGCAAGTGGGTGTTCGGAATTTTTTTCAAGCGACGCTGCAAGATTTAATAATTCGTTCGTATTTCCGATGACGTCCGTTACTTTCGGCTTTCCTTCGGTTAATGTGCCGGTTTTATCGAATATCACCATATCGATTCTTTTCCCGCGTTCAAGCGCTTCGCCATTTTTTATCAGTATTCCTTCACGTGCTCCTCGACCGGTGCCGACCATGATTGCCGTTGGTGTTGCAAGTCCCAGGGAACATGGGCAGGCAATAACAAGCACTGCAACCGCGGGGATAATACCTGCAGCAATTTGCCCCGTTCTGATATACCACCCCATCACGGTTACGGCACTTATCGCGAGCACTATTGGCACGAAGATACTTGCGATGCGGTCGGCAAGTTTTTGGATCGGCGCTTTTTTTGTTTGTGCTTCGCTTACCATTTTTACGATTTGCGCCAATATGGTTTCGTCTCCTATTTTTTCGGCCTTCATTACCAGCGCTCCATTAATATTGATGGTTGCACCGAATAGTGCATCTCCAATTGTTTTAGAAACTGGCATACTTTCGCCGGTGAGCATCGATTCGTCAACACTTGAGTCCCCACGTAACACTTTACCATCCACTGGTATTTTTTCTCCAGGCTTTACGAGTAATGTGTCGTTTTTTTGTACGGTTTCAATTCCGATATCCTCGTATGCGTTACTGTCTCCGTTCGTGCTTAATTTATGCGCAATTTTTGCGCCGAGCTTCATGAGTTGTTCAATGGCACGACTGGCTTCTCCTCGCGTACGTGCTTCGAAGTATCGCCCAAGAAGAATTAACGCGGCAATAATGGCGCCAGTTTCGAAGTAGAGTTCTTTTTTCCCTGTTGCGAGTGCCAATATACTATAGACCAATGCCGCAAGCGTACCTAGCGAAATTAATGTGTCCATGTTTGAGTGTAGTTGGCGTGCCTGCCGCAGCATGCCTTTGTGGAATTCAATCCCAGACCCCAAAATTACTATGCTCCCGAGTATCGCTTGTACCCATACGCTTATATCGATATCGAAAAACATTTTGCCAAATGTGATGTTTCCCATAGCGGGTATTGCCGCTCCTAATGCCAGCGTAAGTGCGACTATCGCTTTGTGTAACGCTTTTCGCTGCTCAATTTCCGAGGTTTTTTGATGCGTATGCATTTGCATATCCGCCTCAACTCCGTACCCATTCCTTTGTATGTCTTCGTGAATGTATTTTTCGGTTATTTTTTGTTCGTCGAATTCAACGGTTGCAGTGCTCGTGGCAAAATTTACCCCAACGGTTGTTACTCCACCGAGTTTTTTGAGATTTTCTTCGTTACGTACTGCGCACGATGCGCAGTGCATACCCGTAATACGAAATGTTATTTTTTTCATAGTGTTGTCTTTACTATTTATTGTACAACGAATTTTGCTCCGCGGGTGGTCATGCCCATAGGGCAGCTAAATGGAATAGTCCCTATTGTTTCCGGCGTGAAACGCACTACTGTTTCTGCATCGTTTTGAAGCAACGCTTGAACCCCAACTTTTTGGGCCATCATTAACCTCGCGCAACCTCGTGCAAGTCTCCCATCGATGTGCCATTCAACCGGAATTCCTTTTTTTACTAAAAATTGGGAAGGGGTGTAATTTAATCCTACTACCTTCATATTCACTATTTGCACATTATTTTTTATTTCGACAGTCGCTGTGCTATTCGTCGTTGTATTTGGGACGTCGGTTATTCCGACTCCACTTAAGGCTAGCCCGCTGTTCATTGTGGTGATCCCCAAGAACACTGTTGTTACACCCGCAAATTTTATAAAGTATTTATACCACTCGCCTTTTACTGTGCTTGTTACAAAACCTACTACGAGTAACG
Source organism: uncultured Candidatus Saccharibacteria bacterium (assembly GCA_964372325.1). GTDB lineage: Bacteria > Patescibacteriota > Minisyncoccia > UBA6257 > JAUSGH01 > CAYJQG01. The sequence continues at coordinate 1,048 of CAYJQG010000004.1, read as the reverse complement.
TGGGTAATGTTCCAAGTGCAAATACCAGCATGGTTAGGGCTCCTTGTGTTGCGCTCGCTTGGCTGAGTACGTACAGTTGCAATGCTTGCGTGAATCCGCATGGAAGAAAAAAAGTAAGTCCGCCAAGTATAAATGCTGCCCCCTTATTATGGTGGTCAAGGCTCATAACCCAACGCCCTATAAATTTTGGCATTCGAGGTTGGAATTTCGTGAAATGTGGGAAGATCTGTAATAAATGAAATCCTAAGAGTATCATGACGCCACTTGCGAAAATGATCATTGCGCTATTCATGCGTGGGGATATCGCAATGGCAGAGCCAATTGCGCCTATTACACCACCAAGCACGGTGTATGACAATAATCGGCCGATATTAAAGTAAAGCGATGGTTTAAATTTTTGCGCGCTTGTAAGGTTTGGATGTTTTGTTGTGTACGTCGCCGTAATTCCCAAGAGTAGTCCGCCAGTTACTGCAAGGCATGACGAAAATGCGGCGACAAGTCCGATCAAAAATACTATTCCATACCCCATGCCCTCGGTAATGCCAACATCGGGAATAATATTTAGTTGTTTTAATACTATGTATATTGCTGTGACAATCGTAAATATTGCCCCCAGCTCGATATAATCAACAATTTTTTTTGGTCGTTGTGATTCAAATGGGTTCGTTTCCTTGAGTCCAGTAATACGGTAATCTTCGTGTGTTATTGCTTTTTGTAGTTCGTCGATTGAAGGAATGCGGGAACATTCAAGTGTTGCAATACCGTTATGGTGTTTTATGTGCACGTTTTGTACACCGTCGATTTTTTTTAATCGTTGTTCGATTAAGATTTCACAGCTTGTACAGTGCATGCCGTGAATTTTGAATTGTATTTTTTGTAGCATAAGTTTATTTCGTTTGAACAGCGGGCATGTTTCTTTGCAATCTCGGCGATTTGTAACCCCTTACACCTAAGCGAGCGTAGCGTCGAGACATTGCTTTCCGCGAGACCGCTTTGCGAAGGATATGTTTCCCAAACGGATATCGTACTCACGAAAACAGAATAGTTT
>CAYJQG010000003.1:0-46294 GCA_964372325.1 uncultured Candidatus Saccharibacteria bacterium | reverse complement strand
TGAGAGTTACTCATCAAGTTACGCGATCGCGTAACTTGATGAGTAACTCTATGTTTAGGATGTATTCAAAATATATCCGAGGTTATGCATGGCATCGATTTGGGGGAGAGAGACTAAGAGAGAGTTGTAAGTAATAAGGATTGATGCTAGTATATATAGTATGTCCAAGACCTATCAACCGAAAAAGCGAAAAAGGGCACGGTCGCACGGTTTTTTAAAGCGTTCGCGTACATTTGGCGGACGCCGCGTATTAAAAGCACGTCGCAGAAAAGGGCGACACAAACTCTCGGTAGTATAATTCCTAATACCTGCCGGCAGGCAGGTATTAGGAATTAGAAATTATCGATTATGCTCCCCCAAAAATACCACCTCACAACACAAGATTTTAAGCGAGTTGGCTCTATCCGGCCAACTCGAACTGTTAAGGGGCAATATTGTACTATAAAGATATTCCCCGCCACAAAAACAATATCGCGTTTTGCGGTAGTTGTGGGGAAGAGCGTTGATAAACGCGCAGTGGTGCGCAATCGCATCAAGCGAACGATCTACGATTTCTTTAGAGAGCACCTCGATAAATTCGCAGTAGCAGAGTATGTATGTATTGTGCATGCGAGCGCAGCAAAGGCGACTAAAGAAATATTACTGACCTCGCTCGACGCCATGCTAGGGAATTCTAATACCTAATTCTTAATAAAATAAGCAAATATTAAAATGTCTAATGTTTAATAGTTGATTCTTAAAAACATTAGACACTGCAAGGTTTTATTAGAAATTAGATATTTGGAATTAGAAATTCTATAAAGTACGAGCAATGAGATATTAGAAATTTAATAATTACTAGTGCCTAGTGCCTAATCCCTAATTAATTATGTTTGACCTCCTCCTATACCAGCCCTTATTTAACCTCTTGATTGGTTTATATTTGCTCGCGTTTCGTGACCTGGGCCTCGCAATTATATTGTTAACGGTTTTGGTGCGCTTATTGCTGTACCCACTCTTTTATAAGATGTTCAAGAACCAAACAATTATGCAGCGGCTGCAGCCTGAGATGAAACGTGTACAAGAGCGATATAAAGACAATAAAGAAGAACAAGCAAAAGCAATGATGGAGCTATATAGGCACCACAACATCAACCCATTTTCAAGTATTGGGCTTATTGTGTTGCAGCTGCCAATACTCATTGCGTTGTACCAGGTATTTTTGTATGGGTTAAAAGAAGAAGCGTTGACGGGGCTCTATGCGTTCTTGCCAAGTGTCACGCACATCGACCCGACGTTTTTGTACTTGCTTAACTTAGAGGAAAAGAGTATGGTGATTGTAGTTTTAGCAGCAGCGGCGCAGTATTATCAGAGTCGATTGACGCTACCGAAAACCAATGGCGATAAGAATGATGTTGTCTCTCGAGTAGGGCGACAAATGATGTACATAGGTCCGGTTCTGACAATAGTGATTTTAGGGGTACTGCCTGCCGCAGTTGGGCTTTATTGGTTAACGTCGTCGCTGTTCTCGCTGGTACAGCAGCTACATATTAATAGAAAATTAGTAGATCAGGAATAATATTATGGAACCGTTAAATGTTGTTAAATGTTATGGAACCGTTAGTAGAAATACTTAAAAAAGCACTCGAGCTCGCCGGTTTTGCCGACGTGAGTGTCGACAAAGACGTTGAGGGGAGGAAGATAAGGGTCTTCATCAACGAAGGCGATTGGATAAAAGCATGGGTCCCAGAACTCATTGCAAATTTTGAGACATTGTTGCGGTTATTCGCGCAGAAAAGAAGTCTAGAATACGTTTTTGTCGACATCAACAATTATCGAAAAGAACGCGAGAGGCTTATTGTGGAAATCGCAAAGGCTGCAGCGCGAAAAGCATTAGTGACGAAAGGCGAAGTGGCACTCCCCGCAATGAATGCCTACGAACGGAGATTAGTGCACAACGAACTAGGAACTCGGCCAGACGTAAAAACTGAAAGTATCGGTCTCGGTCCTGGGAGGTACGTCGTGGTGAAGCCCCTTTAAGGGTGTAGGGTTTACCACTCATAAGCACCAAATCTCAAATACCAAACTTCAAATAATACTCAATAACATAAATTCGAATTTAAAAAATTAGAATTTATTTGTTATTTGATGCTTGAAGTTCGTGGTTTTGGTATTGGTTGGTTCGATAAAACTGAAGATGATGAGTAAACTATTTCCCCAACAATATTTGTAGGGATTTTTTTAGTGTTAATAGGCTATTTACTAAACAAGTTGACGATCGTCAACTTGTTTAGTAAATTTTCGTTTTGCCAGCTTAGTGGCTAGTGGCTAAACCCTATACCCTAGTCAAGCTGCAGCGAATACAGTTTTCCATCGTATCGATTTCTAAATAATAGTTCTTTGCTCGTGGTGAGCGACGTCGAACCACCATCGCGTACGGTGAGTTGTTCGGCGTCAATAACAGCGCCACTCTCATAGAGCACTCGCGCCGAACCAGTTGTGGTGTCGTACGAAATAAGTGCATCGGCGGTGTAAAAGCGTTCTTGGGAGTAGTCTTCAGGCAAGCGTGCGCGTGTGGGGAATGTGTTGGGCAACGCACAATATAGCACTACATCGTCGAATGTGCACTTCGAGGGCAGGGTGAGGAATGGGAGCTTCGTGAGTGTAACCCCAGCTCTATTAGTGAGGTATAGTTCCGAGGTAGCCGCATCTTTACTAATTAACTGGAGACCAACGTCAGCAATGTTGCCGTGGAGTACCATGGTGGTGCGGGTATCGACGTCAACACGTTGTATGGTAAACGATGCAATGTCTTTGGGCGCAAGTGGCGCGCCTTTTTTATTATTCAAGAGACGCAATTCCCAAACCTCAGCCGAAATTTCTGAAGACGGGCGGGTGGTGATGTACATCGTGTTGGACTTCGGCCACTGCAGTGTGCCGTCGGCAATAGTAATGCGGCCAATCACCCTCGATTTTTTATCGCCAACTTGGAGCACCGACAGTGTTCCAGAGAGTCCCGTTGCATCACTCCCCGACCCCTGCCTCGGCCCATCTTGGATATAGGCGATCGCGTTGCCGTCGGGGCTAAATGCCGCTGCGATAGTTCCTGCTGGTAAGCGTTCCCAGGCATTGGTGTCGGTGCTAAACATGGCAAACACGGGAGATATGGGGTAGCTAAACGTGCCCAACGCAAGAGCGCCCGATGCATTTGAGGTCGCTGCATAAAAGTTTGGTAATGTTTGGCTGCTCACCTCTTCTTCTCTGCCGTCGCCAAAAGTTTTAAGCACTCGCCCATCGTTTGCTACATAGTAGAGCGTATTTGTCGTAGTGGCCGTCCAATACGCAGACGCAGATTGCTTTGTTAGTACAACAAGGTTTTTCTTTTTTGGGGTACCAACTGCTTTAAGTTGTTTAGTAATCGAAGGGGCTTGTGTCGTGGGTGTCGGCGCGGGCTTAAAAAACGAGACGTAGATAAAATAGCCTAGAGAGACCAGAGAGAGAGCAGTGACTATAACAAGGAAAATTTTAGTTAAGCGCATAATCGATTGTATGTTTTATAAGGCAAGGTTACTTCCTCCAAGAATCGCTTGCATTGAGCCTTTGAATCACCGCTATGTTTTTGCGGAGGTTTGGCTTATATTGAAGTAGAAGGTCCATCTGGTTTTTCGCTGTTGTTTGTATTTGAGCTACGTTTGTGAGGTTTTGAGTGGCTTCAGCCCCTTCTCTAAAATACGCCATAAATAAATTTTCCGCCTGTTGTTCAGACATCCACTGCCCCAGTATAGGGGAAAGATCTTTGTCTGTCGTCCCAACTGCCGGGAGATTAAAAAGATTTATAAAGGCAGCCTTTGTGCCAAGCCAGAAAGAATTAGCATCGACATTGGGGTACGGAACGCTTGATGACTTGCGGAATAATGTTTTAAGTTCGTCGTCTGGTATCTGTTGAACAAGCTCAGCCCCTTTATTAGTATTAAGGTCATACGTTATTAAAAATTCAAATTGATTTGCTTCACGGCTCTTCCCCCCCGCCTCTTTTAAGCTGGAAAGAGTTGATAGTAAGTGATTGGTCTTTTCAAGTTCGGTAAAATACTGCTGCCACAATGGTTTCATTTGATTCAATGCGGCGCTAGTTCGTTGCTCTGCGGTGCTTCCAGTGATAAGCTTAAACGATTTTTCTACTTGTTGCTTTTCCTGAGCCAATAAATCATCAAATGTCCTACCATGAGCAGCATTTCTTGCCTTTTCTTGAAGCTCTTTAGGGGTATCCTGGACAATCCGGTCGAGCCTAGTCATTTCTTTTTTTAAATTCTCTAAAGCCAGAGAGCTTCTATTTTGTTCGGCTATCAGTGCATTTAGAACAGAGTTTTCTTGTTTGGGGATTTGTGGCACCGGGAGTTCGCGCACATTGTCTATAAGAGCCGGGTTGATAGTGCGGAGAATTAAAACCGCCGAAAGGCCGAGCACAAGCCCGAGCACTGCTTTGGTGATGGCGTCGCGCGCATCGGTTTGTTCTGCGGGGTTGCCGCGTGCCAAGATATACAAAATACCGCGATACATAATAATCCCAACCACCGCTATCGCGATTAGTGTGAGCGCGCTGTTGTAAACGACCGATAGGTATTGTATCGGCCCAGTAACAACTCCCTCACCGGGCTGGCCAGGGAGCGTAACGCAAAGTTTATATTCGCCGCCAGGTTGTGGCCCACAATCAAGAACTTTGCGGGTAGAGGGAGCCTCCGTTGGTGCAGCATTGGCTGCAGGAGCAGCAGCGGGAGCAGCATTGGCGACAGGCGTAGATAATAGAAACAAAGAAGACATAATTATAGTATAACTCTCATTATTTATAAGGATATAAGGTTAAGCGCCAAATCCCAAATAATATTCAACTCTTAAATTCTAATCATGGAAACCACTCAATTAAGATTTATTTGTTATTTGATGCTTGGGATTTAGTGCTTAGTCTTTATATATTATTCCGCAATTAAAAGTTCCACGCTCGCGCTCCCAACTTCAAATTCGTTGGTTGCATGTTTTGCAGAGAGTGAAATAGTGAGCGGCGTGGGTCTCCTTGGCTGCGGAATGGTAAGGGTAATTGCCCCTTGGCCTCTGCCCTCAGGGCTTTGGTCGTTCCCCGCCACCCACCGAATAAGTAAATCACTCGTGGAATTGATGTTCCAAAAATACGGCAATGCTTCGAATGTATGGTTCCCAGCGTTAATATTACCGCCAATATACGGCGCGCGGATAACCAACTCCGGCCTTACGATGGGAATATCGATAAACCTAATTAAGTCTTCTTTCCCACGGAAGCGAGGGATAAAAACTTTAAGTGTAAGCGCCCCAGACAAGGTAAGGTCGTCGGTCGTAAACGTTACCGATTGTGCGCCTATCCCAGATGTAAGAAATTGGTCGTTTAAAAACCAACGTACCATAGTTTTTGACGTGTCGACTGAGGCATGTTTTTCAAGCAGTGTGAAGCTCGCGGTTACTCTCGTATTTGCGGTGGGGAGAATTTTCCCCACGTACATTGGTGGCGCATAGCTATGTGCTCGCCAAGAGGTCACAAATTCAAAAGGAGCAGCTTGCGCAAAAGCAGCCTGTGTGGCGAAGAGTGCATAGACCAGCGAGAGAATTTTTACAAACCCGAGAAACATTGATGAGAAAATTTCTAATATCTAATGAATAAAGTTTAGATTTTTTTTATCATTTATTGCTTAGTCATTTTATTAGAAATTAGAAATTAGATATTAGATATTAGGAATTACGCACTAGGGCTAACCGTCCTCCGGTGGTGTCTTCGCTGCGGTGGTCGAAGATATATATTGTAAGGCTGCAGCCGCCTCTTCGGGATTGACGCGAGAAGTAACCTTTCTCAACATTGCACCTCCCGAGCGCGAGCGAATAATTCTTGCGGCAGCGGTGGAGTATGTTGATTGGGTAAGCGCAAAGGTTAGCGCAAGGCCAACCGTACGAAGCGGCAATATATTCAAAACCGGTATAAATTCTATTAGGTTGCCTACAATACTATAATACCATTTTAAGCCACGGAGCATGAGGTACAGCTGAATCAAGGCGGTTGCCATAAGGTTGATGAAGAAGTTGGAGATCCAGCCAAGCCCTGGGATAAAACTAAGAGCGGCGTCAAGGGCGTCGATCATGCCCGAGATGGTAAGTACGAGTACCATCTCGGCAGTAGATACCTTTATGGGTGGTTTTTGTGGGGCGTTGTTTAATAGATTAGTTAGAGGAGGCATAAAAAATTAAGGGTATAGCTAATAGCCACTAAAAACATAAGCACCAAATCCCAAATCCCAAATAATATTCAATAGACCCGCTGCTTAATTATTTTCGTTACGAAATTCTAAAATCGTGAGCGAAACGCAGTCAAAAAAAGTGAGCAATATACAGTGTATCTTGTGAACTTTTTTTGACAAGTTGTAGCCATGATTTTAGAATTGCAGTAGAAAGATAATTAAGCAGTGGGTCTAATATATAGATTCGAATAAAAAAATTAGAATTTATTTGTTATTTAGTGCTTGGGATTTTCTTAAAACCCTGCTATTGTTGTTCCTCCAATATCTGTTGCGGCTTTGTTGTCACAATCTGGTCTTCGAGATACGACGCAACAATTTGGATTGGTGCGTGTTGAAGGCCAGCGATGAAAATACCCTGCCCTACGGGGACTTCGGTGAGCAAAGTTTTTTCTCCCTCGGCAAGTGCGAAAGTTTTCGAAACAATGTCCATCATCGCAGGAGCTTGTTTTAATAAAAGTTGGAGCGAGGAGTTGGTGATAATAGGCCGGCCATACGGCGAAAGCAAAAAATCTTCAACGTCTTGGGTAACGGTGGTTATACCAAGGTAATATTTGCGAGCGCGCTTCACAAGGCTAAACAAAAATTGGGCGCTGTCGGGGTTTTTCATCATCCACCAGGCTTCATCGACAATTAAAATACGTTGCTTAATCTCTGCCCGAATAATATTCCAAATAAAGTTTAAGACGAGGTAAACCGCGATAGGGCGCAGTTCTTCTTCAAGATCGCGTACCGAAAAAACTACGAGGCGGTTCTGTACGCTGACGTTGGTTGGTTTGTCGAGAAAACCGGCGTAGCTGCCCTTAGTAAATTTAAACAATCGTTCGGCAAGCGGCCCCCCACCCTCAATACCGCGGAGCACAGTTTCGATATCTTCTAAAAGGGGCGGGATGGCATTTGCAAATTCTTTGCCGGGTGCAATGTCGCGCGATGCATACGCTTCGAGCAGCGCCCGGTCGAGGAGCGCATCTTCTTCGGGAGAAATTTTCCCCAACATAATTTTCATCATGCCTGCGAGCCCGGCAATATGGGACTTTAAGATGTCGCTCGGGTCTTCGCCTTTGGGAATAATAGGGATGTCAAATGGGTTAATATGTTGCTCGGAGGCGAGTGAAATTTTAATAAAACTTCCACCGACCGTGTTTGCCAAATTTTGATATTCATTTTCAGGGTCGATAATAATCACATCAGTCCCAAGCATTAAGAGGCGGAGCGCTTCGAGTTTGGTAGCGTACGACTTACCAGAACCAGACTTGGCAAAAATGACCATGTTCGCATTTTCGAGTGAGAATCGGTCGAAAAGGATAAGGGTGTTATTGCCCGGGTTCACGCCATACAAAATTCCGGTTTCGGAGGTGAGGTTTGCAGAAACAAATGGGAAGAACGAAGAAATCGGCGCCGTGTCCATGGGCGAGGTAATAAGCAACTTGTCGAGCCCTAAGGGGAGCGTTGCGGTCCACCCTTCAACTTGTTGGAATGCGGCAGGCTTCGCATACACAATGCGCCCTTCGAGAAAACTCGTGATCTCTGACTCAAGTTTCCCAAGGTTCGGGAGAGAGTCAGCGAATATCGTAATATACACGGCAACATTAAAAAGATTTTCTCGTGACTGCTGGAGTGAATCGCGCAATGTTTCGACGTCTTGGTAGGCGGTTTCAAGGAGGGGGTTTCTAACCAGCCCCTTTTCTTCAACCGACATGATTTGCGACTCAATTTGCGCAGACTTTTTACGCAAATTTTTCAAGGCAAGCGCTGGGTCAACGGGGTGCACAAAAATAGCAATGTCTAAGAGGCTCGGCATGTTAATGATTGGTGAAAACCAACCCGTCGAAAGGTAGCGTGGGTAGGTGTAAATGAAGAGCGTCTTCGCAAATTCATTGCCGATTTTTAAATAATTGGCATTCACCTCAACACTTGGTGGTGCAATAAAATTTTCGATGTTATTATTTTCTGGCATAAAGTTTTTATTTCTCAGCAACGCTCGTTTTCTCTACTGGCTCTGGGTTGTAGAGGTTGTAGAGTAGCTCAGTAATTTCTTGGTCTTGCAACGGCACCGCACGGAGCCCGATTTCTTGAAGCCCTGAAATAATGTGGGTGGTACGTTGCGAGAGCTGTTCAATGTGGTCGTGTAGGGTACGTGTGGCGTCGGCTGTAGCGGCTTCGGGTGCGGACTTTTTGAAAAACCCAAAAAGACCAGTGCGCGTTATGGCCGCGGCACCGGGAATAGAAACGGGATCAAATGGAACAACGGCGAAAAAAGTTTTAGTCATAATGGGGTTTTCTCCGACAAACGAACGAATAAATTGGCTGTATTCAGCGATTTGGTTACGCAAGAGCTCATTGGTTTCGGTAAGCGAGCGTTCTCCAAGGCGGGCTAAATAGCGTTCGACATTCACGCGGCGAGAGTGCACGATCATTTGTAAAGAAAATTTGAGCGAGTTCAAAAAGTTTTGGTACGATGCGATGATAAGCTGTTTTTCGTCTTCGGACTTTAGGTCGAAGTTGGTGCCCGAAACAAGTAAAATTTGCCGGAGAGCTCCGTCTTTTAAAATCACCACACCGTCTTGGATGCGGTCAATTGCGACAAATTCTTGCGTTGGCCGAGCTATGGGAGGCATGTATGTAGTATAAATTAAAAACGAAGAATGAAAAAGGAAAAAGGAAAAAGAATAATAATGACGGCGCGAGTAAAATGCAATAATGAGATGCCCGCGCGAAGCCCTTAGAGCTCTCGGTAAGTGGTAGAAGTACGTTACCGGGCCGAGTTCTAGGAGTGCCGACGAAGCTGTACCCGCGGTGGTACTGCGAGGAGGCACGACAACGAAATCGGCCCGGTAACGTACTTCATGGCGCGAGTAAAATGCAATAATGAGATGCCCGCGCGAAGCCCTGAGGAGGTGTACTCTCTGTGGTACTCCGACGAAGGGCGACAAAGCGGGCGCTCATTAGTGCATTTTACCTATAATCAATCCTCTTCACGTTCTCTCTCGCCCCCGACACATGCTCAATCACTTGGTATTTTTGCGGGACCCCAAATGCCGAACGCTCTTTCGGGCGCTGGGGCACGATATCTTTTCCCGCGGTAATGCGGAGCCACAACTGTTGAACGGCGGACTCATGTTTCTCTGCTTCAGCTGCGCGGAGCGCTGCAACCTCTTCTTTGCGCTTCCATATATAGATACGAGGGTTTAAAAAATAACGAAAGGCGGCAACAAGCACCGTAGTAACGGGGCGCCCGTTATACTTTGCGAATGCGAGTGTCAGCCCACTGCCACCGACAAGTGCGGCGACAATAAAAAATACAGCTCCTTGGAGAATAAAATACAAAATAACACAAATAAAACCCGACGTTGCAAGATAAATAAACTGCTTAATCGTTAACGGCCCAACAATGGTGTCTTCAACCTCAATAAATTGTGGTACTTGGTACTGCATAAAAAATTAAACATAAGCACCAAATCTCAAATACCAAATCTCAAATAATATTTAATGGAATTTATTTGTTATTTGGTGCTTGAAATTTGGGATTTTTCCATTAGTGTCTAGTGGCTATTTACTAGTTCCCAGTTTCCAGTTTCTAGTGTCCAGTTTCTAGTGTCCAGTTTCTAGTGGCTAGTGTCTAGTGGCTAATCACTAGTGTCTAGTGCCTAGTTTCTAAACCCTATACCCCAGTCGATTGATCAACCAACGTATGGTATCTACTATAATGCACCACCCTCTTCACTTGCGGTAGCGTGGTGGGCGAAGCACTAAATTCCATAATTTTTGGCGGTGGTGTAGGAATGGATATTTTTCGGTCGTCCGCTTCGCGCTTTGCGTCTTGTTTATTGGTAGGTAAGCTTTGCGCTTTGCCGTTATTTGTCGCTCGCACTGGAGGCGTAATGTCTAAGGTCGTCATTGGCACAGCAACGCTGGGTTTTGGTTTTGGAATAGGAATTGGGATCGGAATTTTTGGCGACCCAGCATTTTTTTTGTCTATACCGTCGTCATTGCGAGGGGGTCCCTCGATGGTTTGGCTCAACTCGCTAGCGGCTTTGCTGGGCATAGGCTCCGCAACCCTCGACGCGCTACCCACAACCAGCGACTCGCGATCTGCGGCTTGCGACGTGCTACCCCCGACCTCCGATACCGCCGTCTCAATCGTAGCTGAAACCGGCGCGGGCGCAGTATATTTTTTCCATTGCAACGGAATTTTAATAGAAAATGTTGGTCGTGGCGTTTGCACCATTGGCGTAACTGCAGCTTTTTCTTCGCGGAGTATTGTCGGGGCAGAATTATCGGTCGGTAGTGGGGTTGACGGCAGTGTTTCTGTCGGTACCATTTGTTCTATCTGCGATGGTTTATTTTGAGCCACATCGAGCGAGTTGGCTTGCGCGCCTGATTTATCTGCCATAGCTTCAGCAGAGGCGGAAGCCCCGAGCGTAGTTGAGGGGCGAAGAAGAGTCGAATCCGTTCGTGTTTCGTGCCCAATGCCCGCCGGAGCTTTTGGGGGAGACTGAACCGAATCCGCGGGCTTGTTTATAGGTTCTAGGTTGGGTAGCCTCGTGGGGCCACTGATACGATGGAACATCGACATATCAACCCCGGTTACTTGTAGTTCTTTTTCTATAGGATGCAGCACAGAATCTTCGATTTCTTTTGCCAGGATGCTTGCCGCTGAATCGCTAATGTCAAGCTCTAAGGAGAGGTGACTAATAAAGTCTGTTGTAGCGATTTCTTTAGTAACGAGACGAATAATAAGTAACGAAATTACTGATCTCTTTGCGAGGGGAATATTAAATCGTTGGTTGAGCGCCATAATATTATTAGTGGCATCCAAAGAAACCAACTGGTCGTAAATAGTTTCGGGTAATTTAATAAGGAGTTCCCAAAGGTTGGTAGTAGCCATAGAAAATAGGATATTATAACGCTGAAAAACCAGGACTCGCCGTCACGTATGTATTTAACCGTGTATACTCAGTGGACTTGTCATGCATTGAGCCTCTAAGATCTGCGATCGCTTTTTTGATTGTCTTGCACACTTCTTTAATTTCATCGGTTTTTCTGGCATTTTTTATAAGGGTAAGAAGATCTGAGTTGCTCAGCGCAAATAGGGCAAATACCGACGGTTCATTAAACGTGCCATCAGCATTTTTAACTCTAAACACAGCAGGAGGCAAAAGCCCTTTTTGGGTAGCGGCAAGCTTGTTCATGGCCTCAGTAACTTTTATCTTCGATCTATCACCAACCATGTCGGGACGGACCTTGGCTATTTCTTTTTCGACAGCTTCATTCCCCTTGGAAGCACGTTTAAGATTGAGGATCCCATCGGAATCGACTGTTTTAAGCTTACCACGCTTGGCAAGTTCTTTTGTAAGCGCGATAGCAGTCTCCTCGTCGTACCCACCTTTATTGGCCATGGAAGTTAACAAGCCGTCATTTTTTATACTGCCGAGACGGGCCTGTATTTCAGTGGTCTTACTTGAGGGCTTGCTCATTTTTTCTATGTTCTCAGCTAGTCCGCGCAGTGGAGCGTAGAACGCTCCGCCAGTTTGAATTCGTGCGTGGAGTCGCTCTCCACGCGAGGCCCCATTCTTATCTACTCCTCCGCGAAGATATGCACCTAAAACGCCGCGAGATATTCCGCTGGGCCCCCCGCCAGTTACCTTGCCGCGTGCCCAATTGCCAGCAGTGAACGCCATTTTTGTTGCTGACCCACCGAGTTTTTCACCGGCTAAAAGTCCCATCATGGCAAGTCCGATGACAACAATCATTTGAGCGAACGAGGGTAAAAGTCCTCCGATCGCAGATGCCGTATAAGATCCAGTAGCATACGCACCGGAAAGTTTAAACGTAAAGTCGAGGGTGTCTCCGAGAGTTGTTCCTGCTAGAACAGAGAGATATAAGAAAAACATTGATGCGGGTAAGAAAAACGTCCAACGCAAGAAATAATCCCACCACTCACTAAAATATTTTGATAGTTGTGGGGTTGCAAACGAAAGCCAGGCTGCAGGCGCGAGAATAAGCAGGCCAATAAGCCAAAGAAAGCGGACATATACCATTACTGTAACAGCAGTCATGCCCGCCACAAGGAAAAATGTAAAGAGTGCGACAAAGAAAAGGTTGGCAATATATTGGATTACTGCTGGACCGAATAGAAGGCCATTTTTAAGAGCCTGGTCTCCAGACGCTGCCGGGTCACCGGCCTTAAACGCTTCAAAACTTCCACTACCAAACTGCGATAGGATCTTGTCGTAGGAGGTCGCGGCTAGCATATTTTCTGCAACTGTCGTTCCGCCAGTAGTAATTCTGTCCTTAAAGAATGAGGAAAAAACACCACCAGCATCAATAAAGAAGCCAGAAATCACGAGACTGAAATTAATGAGTACTGCCGCGATAAGGAGCTTACCAAACAGTTCGCGCGTGCCATGCGTTTGTGTGCGCGTGACAATAGTAAAAGCGATAACAAGAATGGCAAACAAGAATCCGATATTGGAAACATCCCGGACAATAACCCAGCCCGATTTCACAATGGCTTGGTCAATAACCGTGGCATTCAATTGGAGACCGAAGTCCAAGATGTAACCAATAACGATCAGGCACAAACTCCCAATTTTTCCGATGACAAACATGACGCCGTAGATCGACATCATGATAACGGTAGAAGCGGCGGCTTGGATCCCGACGACAAAGGCGGAGCTGATATCAAAAATCTTCTCGACCGCTTGGGCAAATACAAACTGCGGCACGAGGAGTGCGGTTGAGGTAAGAATGAATTGAGAAAATCGCCGGAGTAGTTTCATAGGTTAAATAATCAAGATAATCATTTGCATGAACGACGTTCACCAAAATCCGTAAGGTGTTTTTGGATTTGTTCTTGAGATTTTTGCGCCCCCGTCTTTAGCGATTCTGGCTCATCAAGCTCGGCAAGATATTCAGGTGAAGAATAGGTTTGCGCGAACACAAATTTCCCCACATCAGTTGGAGAAAGTTTAGAGAGCGCTTGCAGATCGCTACCGAATTTTTTTACTTTGCCATCAATCACGGTTTGTTGTTGGTGTACATCATTAGTAAAAGCTTGAAGAGCGGCGTTAGACTGCGGGCAAAGTACAAGATAGTTCTTTTTAAGCTGGAGTGACTGTATGAGAATACTATTGGCCTCTTGCAGGGTATCCAGCGCGTCACGGAGGCGCCCCTCTATAGAATCGATAACCGCAGAGCTTTGTGGGGCACCAGGAATTTTACTGATAGTGAAATCTTTTGACCCCCTATTTGTTTGGTCAACTTCGTTGGCGATATCGGCGTAAACCTGCGGTCCCTTGGTATCAGGCGATACATTAGCCCCAGCGAGCCCTGCGGCTCCAACGATAACGCGATTAATTAAGGCATTGGCAATGGCTGCGATATATGCACTAAGTTCTTTGGCGGTGATGAGTGAATCGATATCTACACCCGCGGCTTTTGCAACCACGTCTCCAAGTAATGAACCTGGGGTGACAATACTGCACTTCACGCCCCTTCGCCCCTCCCGACGTGCGTCAATTTTTTTACCAAGCGCATCTACGCAAACTTTTTGTGAAAGGAAGCCTCCCGGAGAAGAAACTGCTTCATTGGCTTTCGCAAACAGGGAATTTGCAATAAGATTTTGTTGCGCATCCCACCCAAGCCAGAGTGCCCCATAGAAATTATTTTGTGGTTGCCAAGAAGTGTCGAGTGCAAGCCAACTTCCATTGCGGAAGTCTTTATAAAAATTTTGAATATTTCCAGTAATTTGGTCGAGCGTACATGAAAAGTTTTTACCAGCAAAACGATTGACTGGCAGCAATGCAAGCCGTACCTTAAGGCTAAATGGCGAACACAAAAAACCCAAACCAAGTTCTTTTACAAATTCACCGGCAACTCCTTGTGCGATGTCGCCAAAAAACCCTTGCCAGTTAGTAATGAATTTAGGGTCTCCCCCGCCTTGAATCCAGTTAACGATTTGGTCAACCATCGTGTCGAGGATGCGTTTTTTAAGCGTTTCAAGAAGAATTTTTTCGAGCACATCGAGGATATCATCCCAGACCTCACGTTGTGCATCGGCGAGTTCCTTAGTTGCTGTTGCAAGAGCATTTTTCGTATGAAGCCAATGCTGATAAACTTGAAGAAAATTTAAAAAATTCGCTGCCCCTTCAGAGCTTACGGTGATATTCAATAAAAATTTCAATGGGTTGGCGAGGTCGAACCCCGCGGCCTTTGCTGCTGCAATTAAATTTTTAGTAGATATACCATGGCTCAAAGTGGCAATGCTGAGTTTGATCGTAGCGGCAGTAATACGTTGGGTGCGTGTCGTTGCTCGACCAATGACCCCGAGGCCATCAGATTGTGCGTGCGTTTGCGGTACGAGAATAACACTCTGAAGAACTATGGTACAGAGAATGAAAGAAGTAAAGATTTTTTTTATATTGATCATGGCTTTAGTGTCTCGAGAGACGGCGCGCTGATGAGGTTGGCAATAGAATTTTTTACTACGAAAAACTCGCCATTAATTTCCGTGAGTAAGTTCAATGTTAATATAGCCTGCAATGGGTCAGCTTCATAAGAACGAAGCTTTATAAGGGCGATACGCGTCCCTTCAAGGGCGCGAAGCAGTTGTTGATGTTTTTGTATGAGGGATTGAGGAGTCATAAGAGCATACAGCTGCTGTAGCATGGTATTAAGAACGGACATTGCGTTGTCAAAAAACGTGCCGAGCGACGAGTCATCTGTAGCCGGAGGAACGGAAAGAGCGAGTAGCCAAGTGTTAAAAATTTCGTCAAAACTTTTCTGATATTGCTCGATGGCGGTAAATTCTTCAATCGAGCCTGGGACAGTAGGGGCGGCGATATAGAGCTTGCTAGGTGAAACTTCTGGATAAAATATAGTTGTGTCAAAATTTACTGCCCCATCTTTGAGGTATTGCTCAATGAATCCATCGACATTGGGTAGCACAATTTTCTCGCCATCTTGAGTAGTGCGTGGCCCATCGGGGTTACGTGCTAAAATCTCTTTTGCAATTTTTGCGGCAAGTTGCACGGTGACATTGTCTTCTGGGGCGACAAGCGACGGAAGAGATGGCGAAAGATTTTGTGAAGATGCAGCAAGAGAAACGGAGGCGAGAGGAGAAGTGCTTAAAGAAAGCGTTGTTGGTGCCGGAGCCGTGGGCAGTAACCCCAATTGCCCAATACCAAGGAGTAACAAAAAACCGCCAAGGACCGTGCTAAGCCCAAGTATTAAAAAACGCCTGCCCATAAGTTGCGTTAAGGTGGGCATACAACTTTATTATAGCATCGCTCGGTGTAAATTGGGTGGGGATAAGCGCCAATTTTCCCCACGAGCGAAGCGAGTGGTTGGAAAATTGAGCGTCCCGCACCGCGATGCGGGACCCATGGTTTTTCCCCACGAGCGAAGCGAGTGGTTGGAAAATTGAGCGTCCTGGATAACAATCCAGGATCCACGTAGTTTTAGACTTAATAGATCCCAGCTCTCGGGCTGGGATCCACAAATACGAGCGAAGCGAGTGGTTGGAAAATTGAGCATCCCGCACCGCGATGCGGGACCCACGGTCGTAGGTTGACCACTAGTTAAAAAATTTATTTGTGAGGTTGAGTAGCTGTGCGATGCCTAACTCTTGCCCCCGAGTTTTTTCGTTCCACCCACTCCCCTTCAGCGTATCGATGATCTGCGACTTAGATATATCGAAGCCCCCGCATAAATTATTCAGCAATGTTTTTCTTGGTTGTTTAAACGCGACGTGGATAAACGAATAATAATGCGCGAGCTTATCAGCGCTAAGCCTGCCTGCCGGTAGGCATGGCGCTAAGCGCTTAGCGCTTAGCAGTCGTACAACCGCCGACTCTACTTCTGGCGGCGGGTCAAAATCTTTTTGTTTAAGTAGTGCAATAATTTCTGCATCTGCCCAAATTTGTGTTGCTGCGGCGAGCAAGTTCATGTGCGGTGGCTTTGTTACAATGCGTTCGGCCACCTCGCGTTGCACCATAAGCACGGTACATTTAGGTTTGTGCTCGAGCTCGCTGATGGTGCGTAGCAGTTTTCCGGTGATGTAGTAAGGGATGTTGCCAACAATTTTAATATCCGTCATCTGAGGTTCAATCTGGCCATGCCTACCGGCAGGCAGGGATCCACGGTGTATTTGCCATGACGTGAAGAGCTTAGGAATTTCTTCGAGTGCATCGCCGTGCATGATGGTGACATCTCCAATTAATTTCTTAATTTTCCAATTTCGTAATTTCTTAACTAACGCTTCATCTTTTTCAATCGCAATAAGTTTGCAATCGAACTTCGCGCATCGCTCCGCAAGCGGAAATGTGAGCGCCCCCTCCCCTGGCCCAATTTCAACCACCGTTTCACCGGTACGCAAATCTAGCGCATCGATAATTTGCGTAATAACGCCGGTATTCTTTAAAAAATGTTGACCAAGCGGTTGACGCATAAAGAAATTGGGCACTAGTAACTAGGCACTAGGACCGGTTTTACGGATAAGCCCATTTAATTCTTTTATCACCAGACTTGCCTTGCTGAATAATATACGCGCGGATTCTTTAGAGATATATTCAAGATCTTGCGAGAGGATTAAATGGTTCTGCAGTTCGACCGCAGAAGCACGTGCTTGTAAATAAAACCGGACCTTATCTTTGTAATGAAATCTTCCAAAGCCCTCTGCAATATTCGCGGGTGTCGAAGCAGCCGAGCTGCGCATTTGTGCAGTTAAGCCAAAGCGTTCTTCGCTTGGATATTTTTTAGTAATACGATACACATCAAGCGTAAGTTGATGTGCGTCTTGCCACACCCTGAGATCATAAAAATTTTTGATCATGGAGATAGTTATTAGTTTCTAGTATCCAGTTTCTAGTTTCTTGTCATTTCCCAAATGTATTCCTCGCTCCAATGATTTCGAAGTGTAGGTGGCACCCCGTCGGCCCATGGGCGTTACCCGTGTTTCCAATATACGCAATAAGGTCGCCTTGGAGCACGTACGCACCAGTGCGTATGGCATTTCGCTCGTTGTGCGCATAGCGTGTGCGAGCGCCATTCGTGTGCTCAATTAATAAATAATTTCCATAACCACCGTTCCACGCCCCAGTGTCGAATGATTCGATAACAGTCCCTGCAGCAGCGGCGTAAATAGGTGTCCCACAATTGTTCGCGATATCAACGGCGTTATAGTCGTGGAGTTTTCCCCAATTCCGACCTGCTGCAGGAAGAGCAAAATATCCTTTGTGCTCGGGAAGCTTTGAGATGTCAGTAGTTAAATATTCTCGTGGTGTTTCGGGAATTAAGAGTTCGGTACCAACCGTGAGTCCAGTAAGCATGGCGGTTTTGTTGTATGCACGTATGCGTGCTTCTGGCACTCCATACATCGCAGCAATAGTGCGCAGGTCTTCCGAGTTCGATTCGATAATATGAACAACACCAGGCACGGGGAGCACGGTGAGTATGCCTCCGACACGGAGCGCATTGCCGCGTAGGTATTTATTTGTCGCCTCGAGCGCACGAACAGTAACGCCAAATTTTGTCGCAATAGTCGACAACGTGTCTCCGCGGGCAATGGTGTAGCGTATCACTCCGTCATATGGCGCGGCATTCCCCAGGGAAGGGCCGGCGCCAGGCGCGAATGCGCCATGGTCGGGTAGCGGTAAATTAAGCTCTTCATTGTCTTGGGGTAGGGTATCGTTAATATATAAGTGCACGCCATCTTCAAGCGAGGCAGCGCGGAGCTGATATTCCCAAGTGTTGTGCGGTGTTGGCCCACCAAAATTTTCTTGTGGCGAATGGGAATTATTGCGCCATATCAGCGCGGTGTGCACGAGAGTACCAACAATAAGCACGACTATCGGCACAAGCAAAGTTGTTTCTAGTGCGCCTGAGATGCTATCCTTTATTCCATTAAGCATTAGGGAAATCGATCGCATATAAAGCCTACTGTACCACATATGGACGCTCAACTCAACCCCCCTCAACAGCAAGCAGTCGACCACGCTGGTGGGCCGTTACTTATCGTCGCTGGCGCGGGGTCGGGCAAAACCAAGACGCTTACAAGTCGCATTGTGCATCTCCTAGAGCGCGGAGTGTTACCCGACCGTATTCTTGCCATTACGTTTACCAACAAGGCAGCGCAGGAGATGAAAGAGCGTGTCAGCAGGGCGCTTATTGCGAATCGCAAATCGTTAGTAAGCGAAGAAACCCCACAGTCTGCGACCCACAATCTGCGACCCGCGACCACCGACCTGCCCGTCGGCAGGCAGGACCCGCGATTAGCAACCGGCGATATGCCATTCGTAGGAACCTTCCACTCTTGGGGAGCTCGTTTTTTGAAACTCGAAGGTCACCGCATCGGTCGTACGAGAAATTTTTCTATCTTCGACGACGACGACGCGCTACGCCTCTTAAAGGGTATCGTAAAAAATATGGGAATAGACAAAGAGCGCTACAACCCCGCAATGTTTCGTGCGCGTATCGGGAAAATTAAAAATGAGTTAGCGGGACATCAAAGCGTTGTCATCCCAGCCTCTGAGCTGGGATCAACGTCGTCTTCGGTCCGGGATCCATATTATGCTGGTCCTCACTCCCCAAACTTCCTCGACCAACTCGTCTCAAGAGTTTATGAAAGCTATGAAACTGCCCTTCAAGAAAATAACGCGTTCGACTTCGATGACCTTATCGAAAAGCCAGTACGAATATTTATTGGGTACCCCGACGTGCTGCAACAGTGGCAGGCGCGGTACGACCATATCTTAGTCGACGAATATCAAGACACCAATAGTGCGCAGTATGCACTTATTAAGTGTTTGGCCGGAATACATAAGAATTTGAGCGTTGTTGGGGACGACGCACAGTGTGTTCTTCCCGAGACATTCATTGCGACAAAACGGGGGCAGAAAATGATAAAAGAGATAAAACGAGGAGAGACAATATGTTCAGCTGGGGGTAACGGCGAAGTTTGCGAGGCAAAAGTACTGAAAATTTATAAACGAAAATATAACGGGAAGCTCATCAAGATAACGACGAAAACAGGCAAAGAAATTACCTTGACGCCAAACCATCTCATCTTTACTCGGCTACAATTGGTGCGCGATATTTATTTTGTATATCTTATGTATCGCAAAGATAAAGGGTTCCGCATTGGTATCGCAAAAGGAGCGCGGTGGGGCCCAAGAGGAAAAAAGCAGATCGGCCTTGTTGTGCGAAATAATCAAGAAAAAGCAGACAAGATGTGGGTGCTACGCGTGTGTACCGATAGGGGCAAGGCAGAATACTATGAGTTTCTTTACGCATTTCAATATGGGATACCAACGGTAGTATTTGATACCAATAATCGGAATATGAAGCTTAGTCAGCAAAGCGTGGATCGACTGTTCACGGTAATTGATACGAAAGAACGAGCACAAAAATTATTTAAGGAGGAACTCTTATATTTTGCGTACCCCCATTGGATCCCTCAAGGGACGATCCGTCATACATCACGGCGTTTGCGCATACGCGTTGCATTATTCGACGACAAGCGAAAAAGTATAGTGAATCCTTGGGGGATGAGTAGAATAAGCGTGAATACGAAAGATGAGTTATTAAAAAAGGAAATCGAGAAGTTGGGGTTCAAAACACGAAAGGGTAAGTTGCATGATTGGCGCATGGAGATTGTACGCCTGCGGTATAAAGAAATTGAAAAAATAGCGAAAAGCTTACAGCGTGTAAATGCCGAGATAGAAATTGTGCGCAGTGCGTGTCTTACAACAAAAAAACGTTTATTTTTTCAGCCAGCCTCTCATGCGCGTGTTACAATGGCTACCGCAATTTATGAACAAGAGTCTATTGTGGAAGATGACATTGAGCGAGTGGTTATCGAAGAGTATAACGGTTTGGTCTACGACCTCGACGTGGAACATGTACATAATTATATCGCTAACGGCATTGTGGTACATAACTCCATTTATGCGTTTCGAGGCTCAGATTTTAGAAATTTTTTAAATTTCGAGCGCGATTGGGAGGGGGCAACGGTTATAAAGCTTGAAGAGAATTATCGTTCAACCGGGAACATCATTGGTGCATCGAGCGCGGTGATCCGTCACAACATCGTTCAGAAACCGAAAACATTGTGGACGAAAAACAAGAATGGGAATGTTGTCGAAATTCATGGCTTTAAAGACGAAAGCGGTGAGAGTTATTTTGTTGCCGGGAGAATTCTTGCGTTACTCGAGTCGCAGAACGCCGAACCAAACATCGCAGTCCTTTATCGCACCAACGCACAGTCGCGTGCCATAGAACAAGCCCTACTTCAAAACAGCATCCCCTACCGCATTTATGGAGGGCTGCGTTTTTACGACCGTATGGAGATTAAAGATATTATTGCGGCACTCCAATATGCAGCCAACCCAAAGAACAGTATGGCACTCGAACGATTGGAAAAGAATTTTGGGAAAAAAGAAATGGCGATGCTTGCATCTGAATTGCCCGAGCGTGCAAAAACAGAGAAATTATTGGATCTCATCAATTTCTTTTTAGAAAGTACTGACTATATCGCGGCAATGGAAAAGCAGAAAAATGGAGAAGAGCGTATTGAAAATATTAACGAGCTCATTATGTTTGCTGGGACGTTTAACCACTTGGGTCTTATGACGAACACAGTTCCTGAGGTCGTCATTGCGAGCCCGCCTAACCGTCGGGCAGGCCTGCCTGCCGGCAGGCAGGGAACCCCGAGCGAGTCGATGGGTACGAAGCAACCTCTTCCATCAGCCGGATTAACTGAGTTTCTCGAACAAGTCAGCCTCGTCTCTTCACTCGAAATGCCCAACGGCCGCACCGCTGTTCGTGCGAAGCGCCTGGCCGGAGGTGTCGTACACCTCATGACGATCCATGCAGCCAAAGGCTTGGAGTTTAACCAAGTGTTTGTTGCGGGTTGCAGTGAAGGGTTGCTGCCCCACGGCCGCTCTATCGGCGAAGATGGCGCGCTCGAAGAAGAGCGACGGCTAATGTATGTAGCAATGACTCGTGCACGTCTCGAGCTCACGCTTACATTCCACGAAACTCCATCGCGTTTTTTGTACGAAATCCCCGCCGAGCTCACCATGTTTAAAAACCATACACCAGCAAAACGCAAACTCGAAAGCTTCGAAGACGAAGATTTTATTGAATACGATTAAAACGAGTGTATAGCAACAAGCCACTCAATACATAAGCACCAAATCTTAATAACTCTGAGTTACGAAACTCCCTTCAAATGATTTTTCGAATCATTTCGAGCGAGACGCCGCAAGAAAAAACGAGGGATATACACGAGTATCTCTCGAGTTTTTTCTTGCGCATTCGCAGCCGAAATGAGCGAAAAAGCATTGAAGCTGGAGTTTCGTAATTCAGAGACAATAATCAAATCCCAAATAATATTCAATATATAAATTCGAATTTAAAAAATTAGAATTTATTTGTTATTTGATGCTTGGGATTTGGGATTTCTGTACTAGTAGTTAAATCCTTACGTAAACTGAAAAGCCCCCGGCTGGGGGCGTAGTTGTTCGAAAATTTTTATATTGTCATCCTTAGTCGTTAAGTTATCGCCTATCTCGCGGAAGTACAGTCTCAATCATGAGCCGTAGCACGGCCTCTTGGTCAAGAATCAACGAGTATGCGTGCTGTTCACGCTCAATGAGTTGGTCGAGCTTCAACATCTTGCCACGGAACGTGGCGAAGAAATCGCGACGCTGCGTGTTGTCAATCGCCATACCATAGCAAGTCTCAAACCGCGAAAGATACTCCTGCAACTCGTTGCCGAAATCGATAAAGCGTCGGCGCAGGGCCTTACGGTCTTGAATCTTGTTCAACGCATCGTCAGTCAAAAGGTTGAGTAACATTTTTCCGATTTCACCAACAGCGTCGCTTGTTCCAGCGAGCCGATGGGCGGGGTCAAAAAAGAATTCGTGTTCAACGCTCGCAATTTCGCTATCCATCGCAGCATCATCGTCGGTGCGCGGAACTTGCGAATGTGCAACAATAACCTTGCGGAGATCGTTGATCACGGTCGCTATAGACTCGCGCTTGGAAAAATCCATCTTGAGATCAAGTACATAATTTGCAAAACGCAACATGATAAGCGTCTCAAGTACTTCCTGCGCCGCTTCGTTAATGCGTTGCGCAAGAAACCATTTCGGTGCACTCAGGCCATAAAGCTGGTTAAACTTGAGGAGCATCGCCCAAATGCACTTATTGAGAGCGACGGTATTGCCGCGCTTCATGTACGAAATGGCAAGCTTCGAAAGATTGCAAACCAAATTGTGCATGGCAAATGCCATGCCGATATGTCGGCGGCGCTCTTCGAGCAATGCGAGATCGCACTGCGTCGAAGAATCAAACTCTTTTTTCCAATCAAGGTCCGGATCATGGTCCGGATCAAAGTCCATAGGAATTTCGAGCTTCAACATGGGAACCTCGTTTCTATCAAAGAACTCTCCACTAGCGACGACCGCACCAAGTGCCAGTTACATCACCAGTAGTAAATTCTCCAATCGTTAACTAGTATAGCATACCCTATTTAAAAATGCAAGCCTTCGTTGTGTAACCCCTCACGCTATCCAATAATAACTGAGTAATATAAGTATGCTCTCGGCTCATAACTTTGAGGGAGACTGGGTTCCGAAGCCAAGCCTATCTGCCGGCAGGCAGGTGCAATAACGAATGTTTCCCGAACGGATATCGTTTCGAGAAACATCTCGGAGGTCCCGTCCGTCAATAACCTATGTTTTAATAAGATGGGACCGAGAGAGAAGGAAATTTTACCGGAGTAAAATTATTCTGTTTTTGAGAAGCGATATCCGTTCGGGAAACATATCCTTCGCAAGGTGGGCTCCCCTAAAGTCATGAGTCGAGGCATACGTAGCGTGAGGGGTTACCGCTTCACCACTTGTCAAAGGTGTTATTTTACTGCATAAACTACGAGCCCGAATCCACGCATGCTCATAGTAAATAAAAACAGCCCTTGATACAAGGACCATTTTTATTGACAAGTGGTTAATCGCAATTTATACGATAACACCTTTAATAACAGTATAGCACGGTTATCGTTGTAAAGTCAAAAAAATCCGCAAAGCGGATTAAAAATATTTCACCCCCGCGATGTGCGGGGGTGAAATGTTATCACTTCATTTTCATCTCCTGCCCCACAAGGGGCAAAAAGAGAAATTGTTCCTTGACCAGGCCACAGGCTCCCGAGAAGCGCCTGCGGCTAGCCCCGTAGGGCACAGCGCGCATACTTTGAGTGCCATTGGGCGGTTAAGCCCGGCGGCGCTACTCGGGGGAGAGTTGGAGATCGTTCAGGCGCGGGTTACCCCGGGTGGAACGTACAGAGGGCGAACCCTCCATACGACCACCCGGAGTTCCGCTCGGGGCGACCTAGGCCCGTGCGGCCTACTTGCCCCCCCTCCCTTTTCCGACCGCGGGCGCGGCCGGAGCGGGGGCGGCGGGAGTGGTGGATTTGGCCCCTGCCAGGGCCCTTTCCACCTCCGCCCCGACGTTCGTCACCGCCGCGTGGGGGCGGGCCGAAGCCGCCGCCGGCGCCGGGCGGGAAAGCTCCCGCTCGAACGCCTTGGCGAACTTCGCCGCAAGCGTCTTCGCAGACGCCGCGGCACAGCGGACCTGGAGCGAAGCTCCAGCCACCGCGCCAGCGGCCACCAACGCCTGGAGGCGCTGATGGGCCTCGACGGGGGTGCCCCCGCCGGCTTCGGCCAGCAGCGCAAAGCGCCGCTGGGCCGCGGGCCCCTCCTTGCGGAGGACCCACAGCTTGTCCCGCTTCGGGTCGGCCGGAGCCTCCCCGATCGAGTTTGCGAGCTCGATCAGGATCCCCGACCGGCAGACTCCCGCGGACACGAGGTCTGCGAGGCCCTGCACCAGAGCCCGCTGGGCAACCACGCCGCGCGTGGTATTGCCCAGCGGTTCGACGCTCACGAGATGCGGCCGCGCCGCGATCTCGGCCGTTACCTCCGCGCGGAGCGCGGGGTCGGGCTTGTGGGCCTTGTCGAAGGCCGCGTGAGCGGCTTCGAGCTTCTCGATAAGGCCCGCATTGAGCGTGACGAAACGGGAGTTCAAACGGGAGTTCAAACGGGAGTTCATGGTCCACCTCTAAAAGTAATTCCGAAATTCGTATCCTCTGTATAACTCCGAAGCCAAAAGGCTCCGGTACAGAGACCCGAAAATCGTCGCCAGATGTTGGCGAAAGAGGCAGCGGCAAATTGCGGGTCGCAGGTCGTGAATCGTTATTGCTAACGATTAGCGACGCGCGATAAGCAATTTGCTGCCGTATCTTCCGCCAACATCTATATGCCCTAAATCCTTACCTTATATTTAGAAACAATTTTTTTATGAAGCCAATGTGCTGTCGTGCTGTCGTTGTTCATCCATTCCATTCATCACTTCACTTCAACCGTATGGGCTTATTATACCATACCTATTAATTCTGTCAAGCCCTTTGCAACAAGCCATCTATCACATCGCTACTCATTATAGCAGACCACCAAAATCTGTCAATAGGCTGTACTGGTCACTATGTATATGGACCTGGACATATCCAAACTTTCACTACGCACCCACAAAACTCGAATAACATACGATCGTATGTTATTCGAGTTTTGGTGATAGTAGTAATTTTGCGGTGCAACAGCGGTACAACAAAGCAGTGCAATAGATGTAAAATAATTTTGCGTAGTTTAATAGTATTGAAGATGAAGAAAATAGAAAAGACCCCCGTAGGGGTCAGAGATCAGAAATCTGAAAGTGGAGACGCCGGGCGTGAGTGGACACGCCGTGAGCGGTTTTGCAAACCGCTGCCTGAACCATCCTCGGCCACGGCGCCAGTTGTTAGCATATCGCTTATCGCTTATCGCGAAGCGCTTGGCGTTAGGCGCTACGTGCGGTATTCGGAGTGGTAGCCGGGGAGGGATTCGAACCCTCAGTTGCACGCATTTTAAATACGCCGCGTTTGCCAGTTTCGCCACCCGGCCACGTGGGGAAGATAGCTTATCGCAAATCGCTTATCGCGAGCCGCACGTTGCAAGTAACGAAAGTAAGATGTGCGATTCGCGCTGTGCCACTGTGGTAGCCGGGGAGGGAGTTGAACCCTCGTGGCCCTTAGGCAGCAGTTCTTGAAACTGCCGCGCCTGCCTGCCGTCAGACAGGTCTGCCATTCCGCCACTCGGCTACGGAGGAGAATCAAACATAATAATCATCTTCATTGGGATTGGACTGTGGCGTCCGAGGATTCTCATCTTCATTCCAATCATCGGTGCTCACCACCGGCAAACGCTTCTTGAAATTAAGCACACCGTCGCCATCGGGCAACTCAAGCGTGGGGCTGATGTTGTGCTCGGCATGAGCAATTGTTTCTCGAGCAGCGTCGAGCAACTTATAGAAATCTGCAAGGCTCATCTCCTCTTCGATCGGAATAATATAGTCGAGAATATAGACGCTCGATGCCCCAGGAGTTTCAAGAACCAAATCTCCCGGTTCAACTTCAAGCCCACGAAGGGCTTCATCCATAATACGACGAAAGTTGGGTAAGGTGAGCGGCACTTCAGGTGCACTCACAAGGTCAAATGAAATTCCAACTCCAGGAATCGGGGAATACTTCATGACGCGACCTCCTTCATCTGGTTGTGCGTGGCGAGTAAATCAAGGAACCGAATAAGACTGTAGCAAAGGTTCTCAGTAAAGTCAATAGTTCGCAATGTAACCCCTCGCACTATCCAATAATAACTTAATAATAATATAGTATGCCTCGGCTTATGACTTTGAGGGAGACTCAAAGCCAAGTGCAGCCAGCTTATAATCGTCTAAAGCTGGCGAAGCGGTCTCCCGAAAAGTCATAAGCCGAGGCATACATAGCGTGAGGGGCTACTTCGCAACTGTTTACGTTATATATGACTAATCGCCAATAACGTACACAGTTAAGGAGAAGAATGATGCTAAAAATTTATCTCAGAAATTCCATCGACGCCCTTTAATTTTTTAGCCGCTTCTTCTCCGTGGAAGTCTGGGATATCGGGCAATGGATGAATGGTATGTTTCGTTAATAATGTATTGAGTTCGGCATATGTTCGGTGTTCGCCCGCTGGCCAAACAACTCTACCACTAGATTCGGCCAACACAATTGCAAAAAGAATTTTCTGGTATGCTGCAACACCCCGTGCACGTCGTGCGCGGCGACTGCTGCTTTCTTCTGTGGGATTAAACGGAGGGATAAAAAAGTTTAAACGCTCATGAACAGTGCCAGCGCGGTTAAAAAACTCTTCTTTTGTGCAGTCAAGATAAAACAAGCCGGTTTGTAGTGCTTCCGCGGTGGATACGGAGTCTTCGTTGCTCCCTGTCGGGGGGAGTAATGCAACCATAAGGCTTTCAAGCGAAAGAAAGAGTGAGCGCTTTTTTGGCTTGCCTTCGGGGCTGTTCGGTTGCGGTGGTGGTGTTGGCGCGTGTTGCGCTAAAGCTTGCGATGCCCTGGTAAGGTCATCGGGCGAAAAGAGGTCGCCATTTTTTGGTAGATCGATAGACATAGTATTAATATTGTACAAGTCTTAGGCTATAATCAACAGCATGACAAAACAATTGAACATAGCACCATCCCCCAGCGGGAGAAGTGACGCGGAACAACAAGAGAAAATTGAAGGGCTTATGGAGCGGTTCGCACAGATGCCTTTTCTAAACCATCAAGACCGGGCATTAATGATATTAACGATGCAAGGCGTAAAACCCGCATCGCTCATTGGTTTGCAGCATAGAGCGTCGTCGAAAATTGTAACCGCCGAAGAATTTACAAAAAGGATTAGAGCCATCGAAGAGTGTTTGGAGTACAGTGGGCTGCTCTACGAAAAAGAAATTGAAGAAATTCTTGAAGAGGACAATGAAACAGTATTTGCAACTTCAATCGATTTTGCTATTGCGCAGACGAATGAAGTACTGCAGTTTCTGTGTGGCGCTGTAGAAAGTGGAGATAAAAAGCAACTTGGTCTTGCGTTGGGGTATCCGAGCTCCGCAGTTGAGGAATTTAGCGAAAAGTTCGATCCTGCGGACGATCGTCAATACCTCACGGAAGAGATGCGCCAGAGCCCAGAGGCGAATTTTTTGTTTTTCCGATTATCGAAGGCGCACGCACAAGAAGAATTTGAGGTCGTAAAGCGCTGGGCAGAGGTTATACGTGTTTTATGCCCTACGTTGTATAAACAAATTACCTCGGTAGCGCGATCGATGCGAGCGACGTTGCACGAAGCAGTAGGGCAAAAACCCGGGGTACTTGAAGAGATATTGCATTCTCCGAAAACGATGGAAGAAATTAAAATGCACGATGCTTCGCTTTACGACGAACTCGTGCGCTACGGGCGGCCAATAGAATAATATCCGCTAATTGGCTCTAAAAAATCGGAAAGTCAGATTTTGGTGCCCCCACTTGGAATCGAACCAAGGTACTCTGCTTAAGAGGCAGGTGCTTTACCACTAAGCTATAGGGGCCTTGTGCCCTCACATGGAATCGAACCATGATCAACTGCTTAAAAGGCAGCTGCTCTACCACTGAGCTATGAGGGCAAGATTATAACGGTTATGTGTCCTAATTTACTACACTCTGTCTTTTTTGTGAAGATCATGGCACAATAGAGACAATATATAGACTCTTCTTTAATGAGATGATGTTATTAGGAGACAAGTCTCATAGCCCCCATAGCTTAATGGATAAAGTATCGGTCTTCGAAACCGTTGATGTAGGTTCGATTCCTACTGGGGGCACCGATAGAAGACGTTGAGCACATTTGCAAATAAACTATAGCGAGAGTATACTCGTCCCAAACACCAAAGAGATTGCTATGCTTTCTATTTCAACACCGATAATTAACATCAAAGGACTTCCGCCACGATTTTTAATAAAGCTTGCAAAGCTTGGTATAAAAACCGTGCGCGACTTGTTGTGGCACTTCCCTACTCGGTACGAAGATTTTTCAAACGTTGTGCACATCGCCGATTTGGAAATGAATCAACTTGCAACACTCCAGGGAGTTATACAGCGCATAGGAGTACGTCGCACATTTCGGAAACATATGGTAATCGTCGAGGCTGAAATCATGGACGAGACTGGAGTTATTACTGCAGTATGGTTTAACCAGCCGTTTATTGCGAAAACATTGCGCCAGGGTCGTATTGCAAACTTTGCGGGGAAAGTAACCGATGGTGAAAACGGTTTGTACCTTTCAAACCCTTCATACGAACTCGTGGGTGGTAACATGGGCGAAGCAAAGCACACCGCGGGGCTTATCCCGGTGTATCCCGAAACAAAGGGGCTCACCTCAAAAGGTATTCGATATCTCACAAAGCCTGTGCTCGCAAATCTCGAGCGGCTCGAAGATTTTTTGCCCGAAGAAGTGTTGCGCACAAACGCATTCCCAGAAATTAATATTGCGCTTCGCCAGATTCATTTTCCGAAAACTATTGAAATGGCAATGCAAGCCAAACAACGTTTCGCATTTGAAGATCTTTTTTTGCTGCAGATCAACAATATCAAGATGCGTCTTCGACTCGCACAAGAAAAAGCCCCAGCGTTAAAAGCGAAAGATGAATTCGTTGAACAATTAAAAAAGATGTTGCCGTTCGAGCTCACTGGTGGGCAAAGGCAAAGCTTAATGGAGGTCTTAAACGACATCGCAGAGAGCCGACCAATGAACCGACTGTTGCAGGGCGATGTCGGTTCGGGGAAAACGGTTATCGCGGCGATTGCCGCAATCGTTGCGGCAGAAAATGGATATCAGTCAGCATTTATGGCCCCAACCGAGGTCTTGGCGCAGCAACACTACAAAACATTGACGAGAATTTTCGGGCGCTGCAATGTGCCCATTGGTATGTTAACCGGTGCGGGGGCAAAGATATTTTTTGAATCTGGCCTAGAGGCAGATATCAAAAAGGCAGATTTTCAAGAAAAAGTTGCGCGCAAGGAAATTAAATTAGTCATCGGCACGCACGCTATTATCGAAAAAACGTTAAAATTTCCAGCGCTTGCGCTTGCAATTGTCGACGAGCAACATCGTTTTGGTGTTGCGCAACGCGCGGCGTTAACGGCACAAAAACAAGAGTATATCCCCCACTTCTTGTCGATGAGCGCAACTCCAATACCTCGCACAATAATGCTTACGGTATTTGGTGACCTCGATTTGTCGACGATTACTGAACTTCCCGAGGGTCGCAAAGAAATCATGACAAAAATTGTTTCACCAGAAAATAGACCAAAGGCATATGAATTTATTCGCGAACAAATTAAAAAAGGGCGACAAGCGTTTGTGATTTATCCACGCATCGAAAAAGTTGAACATGTCGAAGGCGCGGCAGACTTGCTGCGCTGGAACGAAGCTAAGGCATTAAAAGAAGAGTTTGAAAAACTATCGACAAAAATTTTCCCCAACCTTCACCTTGCAATGCTCCACGGCAAAATGAAGCCAAAAGAAAAAGGAAGTGTAATGGCAAAATTCGCTGCGCACGAGATTGATATTCTCGTTTCAACGTCAGTGATCGAAGTCGGTGTCGATATTCCGAACGCAACAATTATGATGGTCGAAGGCGCAGAGCGTTTTGGTTTGGCGCAGCTGTATCAGTTTCGGGGTCGGGTGGGGCGTGGCGAGCACCAATCGTTTTGTTTGCTGTTCACCGATTCTAAAAGTGAGACATCCGAACGACGATTAAAATCGTTGATCGAAGCAAAAAATGGTTTCGAGCTCGCCGAAAAAGATTTAGCTATTCGTGGCCCAGGAGAGTTTTTGGGGGCCAGTCAAACTGGTGTGCCCGACATGGCAATGCAAGCGTTAAATAATATGGAACTTGTAAAAGCTGCTCGTGCTGCAGCAGTTGCAATAATTAAAAAAGACCAAACACTCAAAGAATTCCCAGCGCTTAAAAAGCGATTCGAGTTATTTCAGAAAAACGTACATCTGGAATAGAAAAAAGATTAAGCAAATCTGTTAGAGCTAAAGCCAGCCCGTCATTTCGCAGCCAACCTGCGCAGCCCTACCTGCCCGCCGGCAGGCCTGCCCACCGATAGGAGGGTCTTCTCACTCAGCTCCGCCTTTATTTAAAATAGAATAATGACGGGGCGGGGCTACGGGGCATGTTCCATACGAAGCGTTGGCGAATAGAAGAATTATGAGACGATAAGGCGCCAGCCCAACCCCATTTCCACAGTCAGCCTGCGCAGCAATAGTTACAAATGGCCGAGCGCGGAGGAAATACATACACAAAAATTTGATGTGTGAGTTCCGAAGTCCCGCCATATGGCGGGACAAGGGCGAGTTCAAATTTTTGTGATTATGTATGACGACGCGCGAACGCCATTTGTCTATTGCGAAGTGGCTGACGAGGAAATAGGGTTGGGATGAAGAGTTGCTTAATGGTGCCATGCTATAATAAATATATGATCATCCAAACTTTACTTAATTATCACGAGTGGTCGCTTATGGCGCTGCGTCTTGTGGTAGCCGTTATTTTCTTAGCCCACGGGTGGCCAAAAATTAAAAACCTAAAACACACTGCAGTAATGTTTACGCAAATGGGGTTTAAGCCCGGTGCATTATGGGGGACAATCGTCGCGGCGATCGAATTTTTCGGCGGCGTTGGGTTGCTCTTGGGTTTTTATACGCAAGTATACGCGGCAGTACTCGTAGTGCAGATGCTCGTTGCAACGCTGTGGAAAATTCGTATAGGGAAAAAACTTGTTGATGGATACGAACTCGACCTATTGCTCGTTGCAGCAACATTAGTGCTTGTAACTGGCGGCCCTGGGATGTATGCCCTAGACACGTGGCTTGGACCGCTGTATTAAAATAGGCAGTCATAAATTGCGCCATATCGCTGCGTTGCCTTTCGTCGGAGTACCACTGCGGAATACACCTCTGCCTGCCGGCAGGTCTTCAAGGCGCCTTGTGCTATGGCGCAATTTATGACTGCCATCCCCACGACGAATTGACTTTTTATCTTATGAGGGTTATCCTAGTCTAAGTTATTTGAAGGAGGGCGTTCGATGAAGTCGTTCCTCTTTATATTGTTTGCGATTATTCTCTACGGAACGCAAAACGTTATTGTTGAGCAGAAACTGAAGAACCTACAGCCACTCGTGGTGTTGCTCCATTGTTTTCCAGTGATGCTTTTGCTCACTATAGTGTCGCTCGGTGTGCAAAGCCATGGTACGCAAATTGTTTGGCCAACGGGCAGCGCCTTGGGATTTTTGGGTTTAAGTGCAGTAATTTATTTTGTGGCCAATGTTTGCTATTTTAATGCATTTCACAGTGGAGGGTCGCTGCTGTTGATCACCACTATGACGGCGTTTATCCCGATTGTCGCAACGCTCGTGAAGTTTGCATGGGTGCGGCATGTGCCGACAACGTTGCAAATGGTAGGTATGGCGCTCGCAGTTGTTGCGGTTGCACTTGTGACGATGGGTAATGCCCCAGCGGCGGGTGTTGACAATAATTAGTAAACAGTGTAATATAGAGTCTATGGAGGATCGGTGGCCGATTGTCGGTCATGTGAGCCCTCCCCACTCCGTAAACTGCTTTTGAAAGGGCAGGACGATGGAGAACAAAGCGTCGACCACCACTCTGATCCCGACGACCCCGGAAGCGCCGAAGAAGACGCTTCGGCAGGGCATCCCCTGCCGAGTGATCTCGTCCGGTTGGGCTGGTCGCGGTCAGTCCATCGCCACCGCGATGGTGATCGCGGAGGGCACGACGACGCGTCACATCCGCCGCATCGGCGGTGGTTGGCGCGACCGCCAGGGGAACACCTACGCCGTGAAGGAATAGGTGTTCCCCGCCTCGTATTGTCCCTCGCGAGGTTGGTAAATAAAGAGGGACGAGCAGACAAAAATACGGGGCGCCCCAAACGGGGCGCCCCAAATCCTTTTTATTTTTCTTGTCAATAAAATGATGTTACGATATCATCATTGTGTATTGGTCCTATCGTCTAGCCTGGCCCAGGACGTTCCCCTTTCACGGGAAAAACTCGGGTTCGAATCCCGATGGGACCACAATATAAAAAATTCCCCAATCAAGGGGATTGAATAGTCATCGCCACTAATAGTAATTCGTGTTATTTACGATTACTTATTAAAAATTGCGGATCTTTGCTCCACCGAAATACTAAGCACTTTTTCCCATCGCGTACCGCAAATTCTTCTGCAAATCGATTAGGGTTCTTGAGTTGCACCGTGAATGTCGAGATGTCGTATAGGGTGCGTAGCCCGGGGAACTTGCCACTTTCGCGGTCGTCAGTCGAATGAGTGGGATATCCAACTACGGTGTACTGAGTAGGTGCAAGATGTAGTTCCTCATGCAATTCCCGAGATATACCTTCGAGCGGTGTTTCGTGCGCTTTCACTTTCCCGCCCGGCAATACATTACGGTCACGTTTTTCATTGTTTGCCAGCCGTTGATACGCCTCAATCAACACACCGCGCATCGGGTGGTGAATGCGCGCACATACCGTACGCACCAAACGCACGAGCCCATCGGGCCGAATCTCAAGGTGACTCTCACCGGCCTGTAACTCTGCCAAGAGATCATTCACCGATTTTGTAATGCCTCTGTCCCAGCGCAGAAGAGGTATTTGGAATGCCTGGAGTGTTGTAACAAGTTGCTTGCGCGTAAGCATGAGGGTAACCCCCCGAAGAGCTATAAGAAAGAATAATAAATATTTGCGCATAGCGCAAGTTTCATTTATTCTAAGAGCCATGCGCATCTTGGCCATAGAAACAAGTTGTGACGATACGTCAATTGCGCTAGTCGAAGCGTCGAGTCTTTCGGTGTACAAAAAAAGTAACGGCGTACCGTCGTTTACGGTAATCGAACAAATTATTTCTTCGCAAACGCATATCCATCGCCATTGGGGAGGCGTGGTTCCAAACCTTGCAAAACGCGAACACCTCAAAAATTTACCGAAGATTTGGAAACGGATTGTGAATTTAGTAGGTAGAAAGAAAGGAAGCGGCCATCGCAGATTGGTAAAGGCGTTGCGCATCGATACAATTGTTGTCACAGTAGGCCCTGGCCTCGAGCCCGCCCTTTGGACCGGCATCGAATTTGCAAAGAAGTTGGGGGAAGAATTGGACATCCCCATAGTCGGCGCAAATCACCTCGAGGGGCACCTCTACAGTTTTTTGCTGCCGCAAAAAACTGTAAGCACAAAGCGCGAAGCACGAAGCACGAAAAAAGAAATAGGTTTTGAATTTCCAGTAATTGCATTGCTGGTGAGCGGTGGCCACACCATGTTGCTTTTGATGAACAATTTGTTGCATTGGGAAAAACTAGGGGAGACTCGCGACGATGCAGTTGGTGAAGCATTCGATAAAGTCGCGCGCATGCTCGAGCTTCCTTACCCTGGTGGCCCAGAGATCGAAAAAATTGCACGAACCGGCAACCCAAAAGCAATTAACTTTCCTCGGCCAATGATGAAAGAAAAAAATTTTGATTTTAGTTTTTCAGGGCTTAAGACGGCGGTTTTATATTATATAAAGGAGCATGTAAATGTTGGGAAGGTAATGAAGCGCGAAAATGCGTCGAGTACTGTGTTGCAAGTAAAAGATGTTGCAGCTTCTTTTCAAGCCGCTGCCATAGATGTTTTGTCCACAAAGACTCTCCGCGCCGTCCGTGAATACGGTGCAAGGTCCGTTGCCCTTTGTGGTGGCGTTGCCGCGAACCTTGCACTGCGTACTGCAATTGCCGATGTTGCCGCAAAAGCTGGGGCACAATTCTATGTTCCCGCATTTGAATATAGCACCGACAACGCCGCAATGATTGCGGTTGGTGCATACATGCATCTGTTGCGTAAAAAGAAAAAGCTGCCACTAGTGGCAGATGGAACAATGAGTTTGTAAAGAGTTACTAAACAAGTTGACGACCGTCAACTTGTTTAGTAACTCTTTAGGATTTGTATAAAAAAACAACGAAGCGCCGGTTCCTCCGAACCGGCGGCTAAAGGTTTTTGAATTGCTCGATTTCCTCCAGGCGGCTGGTCGCTTCCGCCTGGAGGTTGGTGAATGCCCGGGAGAGCATCCACCCCGCCATCCCAAGGATGGCGGTCGTCGCGACCATGAGGATCGCGGCGGAGGTTGCACTCATGCGGTTCATGGGCACTCCTTTTAAGTAAGAGGGGGTGGGACCGAATCTTCAGGACAACTATATCATAGCAAATTCAGTGATAATTGTCAAACTGCCTCGAAAATTTTTAATTTGTAACTTACGCTATTTAATGTTTGAATAATTTTATGGCTGAAGAATTATCATCGCAATACGATCCCAAATCTGTTGAAGAGCGAATTTATGCATCATGGATGGACAAGGGTTTTTTTCAGCCGTCGGCTGAAAAAATCGCTAGTCGCTTATCGCGAATAGCTTATCGCATAACCAAAAACAATTCGCGATCAGCAACCCGCGATCAGCAAAAAGGCTATATTATTTTATTGCCGCCACCAAACATCACTGGAAGTTTACACATGGGCCATACATTAAACGCCACCATCTCCGACATCTTGATTCGCTATCACCGCATGAAGGGGTACAACGCAGTGTGGCTCCCCGGCATCGACCACGCCGGCATTGCCGCGCAAAATGTTGTTGAAAAGAATTTACGCAAAGAAAATATTAGCCGTTTTGATCTCGGTCGTGAAAAATTTATAGAAAAAGTATGGGAGTGGAAGGAACAATACGGGACGATGATTTTGGATCAGCTAAAAAGACTCGGAGCATCATGTGATTGGTCGCGCACGCGGTTTACTATGGACCCCGAGTACAGTAAGTGGGTTACAAAAGCTTTTATCCATTATTACGAAAAAGGGTTAATTTATCGCGGGGAGAGAGTGGTGAGTTGGTGTCCGCGGTGTCAGACGTCATTATCGGACTTAGAAGTGGAACATAACGAGGAACAAACAACGTTGTACTACATTCAATATGGCCCATTCACGCTTGCCACAGTGCGACCAGAAACAAAATTTGGTGACACGGCGCTCGCGGTGCACCCAAAGGACAAACGGTATAAACAATATATTGGGAAGACGATTGAGGTGGAGTCGTTAGACGTGCGGAGCCCACTCGAGACGCCGCAAAAAACAACAATCAAAATTCTTGTTGTTGGTGATGAGGCCGCTGATCCAAAATTTGGCACCGGCGTTATTAAAGTGACGCCCGCGCACGACATGACCGACTTTGAAATTGCTGGACGACATCAGTTACCGCTAGTGCAGATTATTGACGAACGTGGTCGCATGAACGAAGTTGCCGGAAAATATGCAGGAATGAAAGTGCTCGCCGCGCGTGAAAAAGTGGTAAATGATTTAAGGGCAGTTGGTCTGTTATTAAAAGAAGAACCATACACACATAACACCGCAGCCTGCTCGCGCTGCAATACCGTGCTTGAGCCACTACCATCAGAACAATGGTTCTTGAAAATGGGCGTACTCGCCAAAAAGAGTGCGGCGGTCGTGAAGTCTAAAAAAACAAAGATTGTCCCAAAGAATTTTGAAAAAGGATTTTTCAATTGGCTGTCGCATATTAAAGATTGGTGTATTTCTCGCCAAATTTGGTGGGGACATCGGTTACCAGTGTGGTTTCACGAACCTAAGTGCGTACCAAAAGAAGGTCGTAGCGAAGATGTCGTGAAGTGCAAAGAAATGATTGTGTCGGCAGAGGAGCCAAAATGTAAATATTGCAACGCAAAATTTATACAATCCGAAGACGTCCTCGACACCTGGTTTTCGTCTGCGCTTTGGCCATTCGCGGGACTAAGCGATGGGGATATTAAACAATATTATCCATCGAGTGTCTTAATTACTGCACGGGACATTATCAACTTATGGGTGGGACGTATGATTTTTTCGGGGTTGGAGTTCTATAAAAAAACTCCATTCCACACAACGCTTATCCATGCAACAATTTTAGCAAAAGACGGTCGCAGAATGTCGAAGAGCCTGGGCACGGGCGTTGACCCAATGGATTATGTGAACACACACGGCGCAGATGCAACACGGTTTGGTGTTATTTGGCAGTCGATGGGCAACCAAGACATTCGTTGGGACGAGGCCGCGGTATTCGCTGGAAAGAAGTTTGCGAATAAGATTTGGAACGCCTCTCGTTTTGTGCTGGGTCGTGTTTCGATAAACGAAGCTCGCAAGCTCACGAAGCCCGTAACCCCCGCCGACAAGGCCATTATTGCCGCACTAAAGAAAACCAAAAAAACAGTAGAGAGTAGTATTAAAAAATATGAATTCGGTCCTGCGTTGCATACACTGTATGAATTTTTCTGGCACGAATTTTGCGATATTTATCTCGAGGAGTCAAAAAATCAGCAAGACAGAAACACCGACGCACTGCTACTGTGTATACTGCTAGATTCTTTGAAGATGCTGCACCCCTTCATGCCACACATCACCGAAGAGATATATCAGAAACTTCCGCTGGAAGATAAATCGTGGCTAATCGTGGAGAGTTGGTAAATTCAGCGAATCGTATATATTCGTAGTGGTCCTGCGGGCTCTGAGTTACGAAGAGCTTCTAATCGGCTCTGACTTTAATTTTTTTTGTTTTTTCTTTGTCGAGCTTTGGGAGTCGTACAGTTAAGATTCCGTTTTTCACGAGCGCCGATGCATGTTCGGTGTCGATTTCCCTTGGCAACATCACCGAACGGGAAAACTTTCCCCAATAACATTCTTGATAAATATAATCTTCCTCTTTTACTTTTTCGCTGTGCTCGCGCCTCCCACGGATCGTCGCTGACTCGCTTGTAATCGCTACGTCTAAATCTTCTGGTTCTACACCAGCAACAGTTGACTGAATAACAAACTCAGTTGGCGTCTGGAATACGTCGACAGTGAGTTGCCCTTCGGCTTCTTCGACAAAGTCGTCAAGCTCACGCTGCACTGTGCCACGCGACAATGTGGTGTTTGCTTTGACTAATTCTATTTCAGTTTGTTGTTCTCC
The DNA here is from genome assembly GCA_964372325.1 of uncultured Candidatus Saccharibacteria bacterium. Classification (GTDB taxonomy): domain Bacteria; phylum Patescibacteriota; class Minisyncoccia; order UBA6257; family JAUSGH01; genus CAYJQG01. The sequence goes on along the minus strand of CAYJQG010000003.1, from coordinate 9,021 downwards.
GTCTTGAATGGTCATTATTTTATTCTATACACTTATGACACTTGCTTCAACTCCTCAAAGTCGTTCAATACAAAAAAGCTCATCGTAACAAGTAGTAACGTTGCAAGAATAGTCGTTGGCCCAAACGACACGATTAACCCATTAAAAATTGCGTGTATCAGCGTTCCTATACCGATGCCTTCGGCAATGAGCGGGACAAAGTTACGTCGCTCGATCATTGCAAGTGCCCAATAATACCCCACGAACGCCGAGCTTATGGTGTGGAGTAGTGTTGCGCCAACAAAGCGGAGCGAAGTTACCTCAAGCGCCTGCGAACCCAAAAACCATGGCTGTAAAGTATTCCCATGCGTAACAATTGCTGCAATATTTTCTACCGCTGCAAAACCCAACGAAGCAATGACCATAAATACCATTGCATGAATTGGTGTATCGAATTCTTTGCGTTTTGATATCACGATATATACTGCCAAAAATTTAAAGAGCTCTTCAAGCCCCGCAAGCATAAATAACGACGCAAAACTAAATTGCGCAATCCCCAATGTCGGAAGATATTGGCTAAGCCACATCTGTGGGCCAAAGACAAAAAACGTAGAAGCGCCCCCCGCAAGAAATGCGTAGAATAATATCTTTCTTGGCTCGGGGTGGTCTTCGTCTTCGTGAAGATAGAAGAGCGTCCAGACAAGACTGGGAAGTAATCCAACGATAAGTGGGTAGAATACAGTCATCATTATTAAGTATAACAAACCCGGTAGCTCTGCCGCAGCAAGACTTCATTTTGCAAAAGTGGCATAAGACGTGCATACTAAATGCAGTAAATTGATAATAGACTTTCCCCCAAAATGTTATTCGGGGGCAAGTCTAATGGAGGTATCATGCCGCTGCGTCTCGGAAAGATTGCAATTATCGGCGCTGGCGGCGGCTTCACTGGGGCATACAGTGCAGGCATGCTCAAAGCATTCGACGAGAAAGGAATTAAGCCAGACTATGTACAAGCCGTTTCGGTAAATGCGCTAAATCTTGCCGAGGTGGTAAGCGCGGGCAGTGTGGCTGGGATGTTAAAGACTTGGGCGTACATCGAAAGTCAGGGACAGAATATATTATTTGATCGCAGCGAGATCAAGTGGAGAGTGATAAAGAGAAACTCGTTTTTTTCTGAAAGGGGCTTGCGCGAATTAATTTGGGGAAAGAAGTCTGCAGATGGGAAGTGCATAGTGAAGGGGTTGGACGTACAGGGGCTTGTATCAAGCAATATTGTGTTTGAATTCCCCATGCACGATGAGACGCATGGATTTGAATACACGATGATTAGAGCAAACGAAAAACAGTATAGAGAAAATCCTGAGTTATTGCGGCCGCCAATACAAGCAGCGGCAAGTATGGCCGGTTTTCTCCCGCCGGTGAAGTGCGGGGAGGCGTGGTGTTCAGATGGACTATACTACGACCTTGAACGGGCAATTGCGGCAGGGTGTGACACCATTTTTATCCTTTCAAATGACCAGCTACCCATTGAAGATCCCGAAAAGCGTAATTCCTATCACCGAGTGTTTTATAGCTTTGATGAGGCGCATGACCAAGTACTTGAATTGCGTATGCAACTCGCGTTGCTGCATCATAAAGACTTTAAGGTATTTCAAAGCGAAACGTCGATCCCTCTTTTGAAGCGCTTCTTCCATTTCGCCGCATCGATGGCCGCATCACTCGAACGTGGTGATGAAATCAACCTTGCTCCGCACCGCATCATCCCCATCGCCCCAAAGAAACGCATTTACGGACTTTCGACTGTTGGTTTTGAAAAAGGCAATATCACCGAAGCCATTAACCATGGCTACGAATGCGCAATGGCGATTTTGAGTAGTTTAGAAAGTTAAGAGGTGTCAACTCACGCTAATAACCCGCAACATATGCGGGTTTTACTTTCTATGAGTTTGACAAAGGCATTGATTTATGATAGTATATGGTCTATAATCTCATGTATGCCTCGAAGGAGGTGTTTCGCATTATTTATGGGACAACTCATTAAACAACTAAAAGCGCATAATATCGGAACAGCTATCTATATTATGGTCTTGATATTGATGTTCAATATCGCCTATGCCGCAGTAATCGCTGGGCCGAGCATTGTGACGCTTCAGGAAAAATCGCACGAATTAATGATCACTACTACCGCAGTGGGTTCTGCTGAGCCGTCGATCTTGGCTGGGCGTCGTTCCACGGTAACTATCACTGCGTATTCATCGACACCCGACCAAACTGACGAAACACCATTCATTACTGCTTCGGGGAAGACAGTGCACGATGGCATTGTTGCGGCAAACTTTTTACCATTTGGAACCAAGGTACAAATCCCAAAAATTTTCGGTGAAAAGATATTCGTTGTAGAAGATCGTATGAGTCGGCGTTTTGATGAACGTATGGATATTTGGTTCCCTGATCGTGACACCGCAATCGAATTCGGTATCAAGCAGACTGAAGTTGTGGTGCTGTAAAAATCGCCCCGATAGACTTGGCTCCCCGGATAAGCTTTTGATCAATTTTTCTTGAATTTTGAGCGAGACGAAATTAAAAATTTGAGACATATACAAGCGTATCTGTCGAAAATTTTTAACAATGTCGGAGCCAAAATTTAAGAAAAATAGGCAAAATGTTATTCGGGGAGCCGAGTCTAATAGACATCGGAGCGATTTTTGTTTATGCTAATGCTCATAAGTCCAAAGGAGAGCGCCCATAGCTCAATGGATAGAGCGTGAGCCTGCGAAGCTTAAGATGTAGGTTCGATTCCTACTGGGCGCACCAAGTAGGAATTGAACGGGAAAGGGGTCGGGAAAACGGGAGTCCTGCCTATCGGCAGACAGGCCTGCCTGCCGATAGGCAGGGCTGTACCCGCGGCGATACTGCACGGGAGGAGCGGAGCTTCCAGCGCAGTAATTCGCCATTGGTGCGCAAAAAATTTATATCCTAAACCAGTGGAGTAACGCGTCGGTCAACGTATGCTCGTATTGAAACTCTTCAATATGCGCAGCGAGAAAAGTTCGCACATGGTGTAGCTGGTCGACGGGAATAAAAATATGGACATAGGGCATAAAGCTATGGCGAGACAATAAGCGAATTGTCCCCCACCCCGATGCCAATTCCCCGGTATGTTCTACTGCAAAACCCTCAAGATCGCGGAAATGGTAGGTTTTCATGTGGCTGATGTGGATGCCGTGTTGGTCAACGCGATGTCGGTGCATGGGTGCTTCGTGGTGGGCAAGCGCAACAACAAGTGCAAGTGAAATAAGTACAAAAAAAGCAAACAACAAATTGTGTTGCCATAAGGCAAAACTCAGGAGCACAACCCCCGTTACTCCAATAAGCAGATACCAATCAAGATCTTTTTCTTGGAAGTGGAATTCCGGCCCATCCCAAACAATTTCCTCCATCTCTTTATTATACACTAGCATCTAGTATAAGCACCAAATCTCAAATACCAAATCCCAAATAATATCTAATATATAAATTCGAATGCCCAAAAATTGGAATTTATTTGTTATTTGATGCTTGGAGTTTGGGATTTTTTCGTTAGTGGATTTTTGATAATGCAGTATCGATAATAACATCAAGTAGTTTTGCGAATTCGATTCCGGCCGCCTTTGCTCCTTGCGGCAAAAGACTCGTCGCAGTCATCCCCGGAATAGTATTGATTTCTAACACCCAGAGCCTTCCCTGTTTGTCGAGGATCATATCAGTGCGCGAAAACCCTCGAGCGCCTATTGCCTGGTGGGCAGTCAAGGCGATGCGTTGGATCGCGTTAATAGTTTTTGCGCGCATGCGTGGTGGCGTAACTTCTTTCGATGCACCGGCAGTATATTTTGCATTAAAATCGAAAAATGTTGCGCCTTTGGGAATAATCTCTGTAGGTGGAAGCGCGAGAAGGTTGCCGCGACAAAGGCAGGAAGTTTCTCGTGCCTGGTTTCTCGTGCCTACTATTTTCCATTCCAGCACCCCACACGTAAATTCTCTTCCGCGGATGTATTGTTGCAACAAAATACTAGACGAGCTTTGGAGTGCCTTAGTAATTGCTGGTGTGAGCTCAGAAATTTTTTTTACAATACTAACCCCTACGCTTGACCCACGGTCGGCCGGTTTTACTACCAGCGGGAGCGCGGTTGCAGGTTGTGGCACATGAAGCTTGGAGCGCTCAAATAATTTTCCCGAAGCAATCTTGTTCATCCCCAACCTACTGGCCCGTGACCCCGAGCCCGTAAAAGGAATGTGATATTTTTCAAGTAATGCTTGTACGGTTCCGTCTTCGCCATATTCACCGTGCATCGCGATAAACACAAGGTCAAACTCTTTTTTGAGGCGCGAAAATGGTATTGGCCACAGTCCTTTTTTCGACACGACAATCGACCTCGCACGGTAGCGTGCGCGGTCGAGATTTTGCAAAATCATTTTGCCTGTGCGCAACGAGATTGCGTATTCAGCCGACGGCCCACCCATTAATATGGCGATGCGGATAGGTTGCATGGAGTAATAATAGCAGAACAACAGCAGCCGCAATACACTATAAGACTCGTGCAGGCCTTTATTCGCTATATAGTTTGCGCGCAGTCTGCTGCAAACCCCTCATCGCCTTAAGGAGCGCGCGCTTGAGAAGGCCGTCAGTTCGAGCGATCGATTTACGCTCTTTAGAGATTTCAGTATGTAAATTCGAAAGCATTGCAGCACTTTGTACTTCAAAGTCTTGTTTACTCGCGGAAACTTCGGCAAGTAATTCATTGAGCTTTTTTTCAAATTCTGTTTTTGATTGTTGTGTTGTTGTGGTGTTTGTCATAGTCAATATTATTGTATGTATTAACGACGTGCTGAAAGTTCGGGGGTTTCACCCGGGGCAAGTTTTTTATAGTCTTCAATTGCCGTGCCAGCGATCGCCTCCCCAGATGATGCAATGTAGTTGGCAAGCGTTTTGTCCCAATGTCCTACGGTGCGCTCGAGTGGAGCTATCGCGCTACTCACCGCACGTAATGCTTTTGATTGTTTTGCCATCAGCGCCGCGCTTTTATCAATTTCCTTCTTGCACTTTGCAATATCTCTTTTCGCTTTACTACGTGCACCACTAAACCAGCCAGCACTGCTATATTGGGCTGCTAACTCAGCAAGTCTTGCGCGTTGCCCCCGTACCCGTTCTTCGCCTACTTTTACTAAATTCGTGAGATCTTCAGCTTGCTTGCGTAACGTTAATAAATTTATTCGATGTTCGCCAATCCCAGATTCAAAGCGTTCCTTTAGTTCCTCAATATGCGATGCGCACCGTTCTTTGAATTTTCGCAAGGTTGCTGCGCGTCCACGTAGTGCGGCCTGCGCTTCTATGCGTTTCGCATCCAAAATACTGCGTCGTTTTTCTAGTTGTGTAATATCCTTGTTTAATGCGCGTCTGTCTCCAGAATCAACATCTGGAATCACGAGATCTGTTTTTAATGCTGCGAGCTCGTCATCGATTTCTTTTATTTCTTCATTATATTCTTCGATTTGGTTTGCTCGCCGTTCCGCCCAAGAATTATTCCAATTATACCAAGAGCGGTTCCACACAATTTGTGGCAAGTCGGTCACCGCGCGTTTAAATATCGAACCAGCTTGACGCAATGGCTGGACAATGAAACGTTCAATGATGCCCATGCGCATTGTTTTTACTTCTTTCGCTTGAAGCCGTTCACGGAGTCGTTCGCTTGTTGGGGCGGTTGGCGTCGCCGCTGGCGCACCCGTAGGACGTGCAGGAGCTGCGGCGGCTGGTGCAGCGGCAGGAGCGGGTGCTGCTGGCGTAGTCGCGAGTTTCGGTTCCCCGGATATCTCTACCCCCTTATCCTCCAATAATCCTCCGAGTGCGCTGATCGACATTTCGTCCGGCCTACCATCTGGCAACGCCAGGGTTACTTTACTTTCATCAAAATTGACGTCTTGAATCGTTGCGATGAGGCGACCGTTCAATGTAAGCGTAAACGGCTCATTAAAACGGTCTTCTGCTTTATCGAGTTTTTCCGTGGCAAAATTAGCTAATCGTTCCTGCTCTGCGGTTTCTGCGGAAGTGGGAGCTGCTGCGGGTGCCGGAGGAACAACTGGAGGAGTTACTGCTGGGGCTGGGGCTGGCGTTCTGGCTAGCGCAGGTGCAGGTGCGGCCATAGGAGCGGCTGGGGATGTTGGCGCAATAGGGGCAGGGACGGGCCGCCCTCCCGACATCGTTGGTGCTGGGGGTTGAGGAACAGGCATTGGAGCTGGAGGTGGCAGCGGTACGACTGGGGACGGTGTTGGGGTAGCTGGAGTGGGGGGCGTGGAAGAAGAGCCTTCTGCCGCCGCGATCTTTTCTTCTGATAATGGTATTACTTCAATATCGTGAGCTTTGATCCCGTTCAGTGGAGTAACATGCTCACGTTCTGTGCGCTGCGCACCCACTAATATGTCAATAGCGGCAATAGCAATATCGCGAATCTTATGAACCGCTGCTTCGCTTGCACCAGCTGCAATCGCACGATTCGCATCTTCTTCAATATCACCCCTTACGGCACGAGCAGACCCTTCTTGTGGTGCGGGAGATTCTTCGCGTAAGGTATCTAATCGTTTTTGAGAGACTGCTTCAAAGCGCTCTTCTACGGTAGTAGGGATTTTCGGTGTTTCGGTTGCAGTAAAAGAGGCTACTCGCGCAGCATCTAACGTTTTCGCCAACGCAAAATTTGCACTTACTTTTTTGTAGCCCTTTAATGCGTATTGAATCTTTGCCATTGTCCCCAGCACCATGGGTTGTCGAGGAAGAAACTTTTTATTGACAGATTTTGATTCCATGGGTTTATTGTTTGGTGTTGGAGGATGATGCAACAGTTCTCCGGCGTGCCGATTCATTGAATATTGCTTTGCTCCGACGAGTGTGCCGTAAACCCCTTTATTTCCTTTGAGCGAATGTTGAACATTGGGAACTGTTCCCAGCGCTTTTATTTTGCGAGTGCGTGTTTGGTGTTTTTTCATGAGTGGACACAACCCCTACATTCCTAACTTCGCCTTTATCTCGTCGATACGTTTTTGGCGTGAATCTTCGACGAGATTGTTGAGCTTGGTTTCGAATTCAGTTTTAATACGTTGCAATTCCTTGAGAAATGAATCTTGTATTTCTCGCGCCTGTTGTTCGTTGACGGTGGATTCATCCATAAAAAATATATAAATATATCTTACCACGTATTAAAGAAATTATTTAATTCATTGGGGATAACGCCTTGCTGCATGACGTTATGAAATTAAAATTGAAAAAACCACAGCAACATGCAATGGTTTTTGAACGATAAGGATTTCCGATTTCAAATTGCGGTGAGTCGAGATATTTCTTGCTCCAGTGCAGCGATTTTTGTAAGTGTTGCTGGAGCAAAAGTCATTGATCGAGCCTTGTGATGGAAAACAAAAAGCCAATCAAGTGAATAAAAGCCGCCAGCATCTTCGGTGTAACTCCCGGCATCGACCTGGAAATAAATCTGCAGTAATTGCCAAAAATCTCGAACATTCAAGCTGGTTTGTGTAGCCATGCGCACAATTTTTTGAGCATGCACTAAAAGATTGCCGTTGCGGAGATATTGCCCAATGGCATCACCGTTAATGAGTGCGGTTGCAAATGCGACATCACTTGCGTTGTACCCGAGTTCCGTGAGCGTCGAATGGATAATTGCAATGGTATATCCATGCTGTTTGCGCTTATCCCCTTCGCGTATGGCTTCGGGCTTTCCAATATCGTGGAGTGCGAGAATGAGTTCGAAAAAGCCAAAGCTTACGCCTCCTGGTAGAGGATTGCTGGTAAAATATTTACGGAATTGTCCCATGACCATCAATGTATGTCGGCGAAGCGAGTATGCTTCCCAAACACCAGCGCTGCTATCGAATCTTGCTTTGAAAGTACGGTCGAGCACGCGCAATACATCTTCGGGCGTATGGTCGGAGCGTTGCAAAACAGCATCAAGCTCTGCTCGGGTGAACAACAATAAAGGAAGTTCATTGCCCATGTGATAATCCTAGGGTAAAAGATCTGGTCAGAGTATAGCGGAAAGCAAGCATATACGCAAATTCTTAGTTAGGTTATTGTTTATAATCTTCTGCGTACAAAGGGGCGCCCCGAGCCTTGAGTCCTGTATTGAAAATAATGATAGTGATAGGTGTCAGGTACCTTTTGCGTACCTTTTTTGCGAAAGCGACACAACGTGCTATCTTCTCATATATATGGGAAGAATATCGCGCGTTGATGTGGGCGGGATGGTATATCATGTATTAAATCGCGCAAATTTTCGTTCGACATTATTTCAAAACGACAAGGAATATAAAAGGTTTTTGGGGGTTCTCGAAGAATCGTTAGAATTCGCGCCGATGCGCATTGTGGCATATTGTTTGATGCCTAATCATTGGCACCTAGTGTTATATCCTGAGCACGATGGTGATTTGTCGCGGTTTATGCAGCGCGTTTCTTTAACGCACACCCAACGCGTGCATGCATATACCAAAACGATTGGGTATGGACATATTTACCAAGGACGATACAAGTCGTTTCCGGTACAAGACGATGAATATTTTCTTACACTTGTGCGTTACGTTGAGCGAAATGCGAAGCGAGCATCGTTAGTCGGGCGAGCGGAAGATTGGAAATGGTCGAGCGCACACGTACGTTTGTTTGGCACCACGGAACAGAGAAAACTACTGCATCCTTGGCCAGCAGAGGAACCGCACGATTATATCAATTGGCTAAATGCATCGCAGCCAAAAGAGGAACTAGAAAATATCCAAGTTGCGATGAAAAGAAGCCGACCATTTGGTGCCGATGATTGGGTAGAAAAAATAGTCAAACGTTTTGGGTTAGAAAATGCAATGCGGGAACGAGGAAGGCCAGAATTGCAGGAATAAAAAAGGTACCTGACACCACCGCCTTAGGGCCGGTCAAAAAAAAAGGTACCTGACACCACCGCCTTAGGGCCGGTCAAAGATTTCCCAAGCATCAGCTAGGGCAGCTTTGACCTCATTGTC
>CAYJQG010000002.1:60525-61062 GCA_964372325.1 uncultured Candidatus Saccharibacteria bacterium | reverse complement strand
CGAAGCGGTCTTCCGAAAAGTCATGAGCCGAGAGCATACATGGTGTGAGGGGTTACAACAAAAAAGCTTGGCGTGGATTTGCTATAATCTTATTATGCCTACATTCCACGGAAAAATTCGGTGGATCAATATCCAAAAACCAACGGCGGCCGATATTGCCAAGCTTAAAGACATGTATCTGCTCCTCAAGCCTGAGTGGTAAGTATTTGATGTATTACTGTCACTCTGAGCGCCTTTAGCCGCGAGCGAGAGCGTGGCGGGAAGCAATCTTACGATAAATTAAAGTAAGATTGCTTCGTCCCCCTCGAATCGCTCGGGGTTCTCGCAATGACAATTTTAATCACCGGAACGTCAGATTGCTTCGCTGCGGCTCAGAGTGACGGCCTTACTCAGTTTTGAGGAGCAGATACTTTCTTCCCTAGGTTCATAGTAACAACTGTGTACATCTTAAATGATTAGTCATTTAAAATGTACACAGTTTGTTTTTCCATACAACTTGTTTTACCGTACAACATCCTCTGCATAACGTTTCGTAAC
>CAYJQG010000002.1:42312-60425 GCA_964372325.1 uncultured Candidatus Saccharibacteria bacterium | reverse complement strand
GTTGCGTAACGTTGCGTAACGTTGCGTAACGTTGCGTAACGTTGCGTAACGTTGCGTAACGTTGCCCACTCCCCTACTCATCGCTACAATGGAGATAATGATCCAACTCTACAATACTTTGACGCGTACCAAGGAACCTCTCCCACAACCTTTGCATGGGAAACTTCGTATTTTTGTTTGCGGTCCGACGGTCTATGACTACCCGCAAATTGGGAATGCTCGCACCTACCTTATATTCGATGCTTTTGTGCGGTATTTACGATTTTCTAAAATCCCTGTTTTTTATTTACAAAACATTACTGATATCGACGACAAAATTATCGCTCGTGCACGCGAACAACACGTGAGTCCCAATGCTATGGCACGCCGCTTTGAGCGCGTATACCACCAATATGAACGCATGCTTGGTATCACCAGTGTCGACGCCTATGCGCGCGCGACCGATTATATTCCTCAAATTATCGCACAAGTCCAAACACTCATTCGAAAAGGCCATGCGTATACCATTAATGGCGACGGATATTACTTTGACCTTACAACGTTTCCTGCATATGGGAAGCTTTCTCATCGCACTACTGCACAGGCAGAAGATGCAACGTCGCGCATCGACGAGGGAATCCACAAACGTAACGCCGGAGATTTTGTTTTATGGAAACTCCTACCTCAATCGCATATACCAAAGCGCATTACACGAAAAAAATTTATCGTCATCGACGGTGAACCCGCATGGAATACTGCCCTTGGCTGGGGTAGGCCAGGCTGGCATATTGAAGACACGGCAATTACCGAGAGTTTCTTTGGTCCACAATACGAACTGCACGGTGGTGGACTCGACCTGATCTTCCCCCACCATGAAGCGGAAATTACACAACAAGAATCTGCCTCTGGGAAAACTCCACTGGTCAAACTATGGATGCATTCAGGCTTATTACTTGTCAACGGTCAAAAAATGTCGAAGAGTCGTGGGAATTTTATTACCGTAAACGAAATCCTCAAGACCTACGACGCACAAACATTCCGTTACCTTATACTTTCGCACCATTATCGTGCACCAATGGACTACACCCCTTCACTTGCAACAAGGTCACATGCGGCGCTGCAAACACTACTCTCGTTTCTTGCAATGCTCGATTTTATTGCGCTTCGGGGCACATCAAAGACATCGCCTCAACACCTCGCTCGTTATCTCACCGCATTCTCCACTGAATTTTTCGGAAGTCTTGATGATGATTTCAATACCCCACGTGCATTAGCCGCAACTTTCACGTTGGTCAACACGATACAGCCCATTCTTTTTAGTCTCACCAAATCCGACGCAAAACACTTACGCCAACAATTTATTCAGCTCATTGGCGTTCTCGGCTTTACTCTTACCCCTCCCCCGATCCCTCTACGCATAAAAAAACTTATTGATATGCGCGATGTACTTCGTAACAAAAAAGATTTCGCCGCCTCTGACGCACTGCGCGAACGAATTACTGCCCTTGGATATACAATTGAAGATACACCGATCGGAACGCTGGCACTTAAAACTTCTAATTCCTAATTTATTCATTAGACATTATATTGTTTTATTAGGAATTAGATATTAGAAATTTATCGTTATGAAACTTCTTCCTCAAAACCTTGAAGTCGAACAATCGGTCTTAGGGGCACTCCTCGTTGACAAGGATGCCATTTTTCGCGTTGCAGATGTTTTGTTGCCTAACGATTTTTACAAGCCCACTCACCGAAATATTTTTGAAGCGATCTTGAACCTTTTCGAGCGCAGGGAGCCCATTGACCTCTTGAGTGTGACTACGCGCCTTAAAGAGCGCAATCTCTTTAAAGATATCGGTGGGTCAACGTATCTTACCGAATTAGTCAATTCAGTTCCCACCGCTGCGCACATCGAGTATTACGGGAATATTGTTCGCGAGAAACGTATTTTACGTGACCTTATCTCTGCGGCATCGGAAATTACCGAAACCGCATTCGACCCCCCAGAAGGAAATATTGACTCCCTCCTCGATACCGTCGAACAAAAAATTTTTGCGATTGCACAACGTTCAACTACGCAACACTTCGCATCGCTCAAAGGTGAGCTACAAAACGCCTATGAGCGTATGGAAAAGATACACCAGGGCAAGGGCATGCTCCGTGGGCTTACCACCGGATTTCCCGAAATCGACAACTATCTTTCGGGTATGCAAAAATCTGACCTTATTGTTATCGGCGCTCGACCATCACTCGGTAAAACTTCTCTTGCGCTTGATATCGCTCGTCATGCGGCGACAAAAGACAAAGCCTCGATCGGTATTTTCTCGCTCGAGATGTCCAAAGAACAAGTTATTGACCGCATTATCGCGGCTGAGGCGCGCGTTTCGCTGTGGCGCCTCCGTACCGGAAAACTAACCGACGAAGTCGACTTTCAACTTATCCAACAGGCATTAGATTCTCTGTCGAATGTCAAAATTTTTATCGACGATACGCCAAGCCCGAACATTTTACAGATGCGTTCTACTGCGCGACGGCTCCAAGCCGAACATGGCCTCGACCTCTTAATTGTCGACTATTTACAACTCATTACGCCTCGCCTTAAAACCGACAATGTGGTTGCGCAGGTTACCGAAGTTTCTCGAGGACTAAAGACCTTAGCACGTGAACTCAATATCCCCGTACTCGCACTTTCGCAGTTATCACGCGCCGTTGACCAGCGTGAGCAAAAAGTTCCTCGGCTTTCCGACCTTCGCGAATCGGGCTCTATCGAGCAAGACAGCGATGTCGTCATGTTCATTTACCGCAAAGATAAAGATAAGCAGAGCGCTTCAATGGAAGAGCTGAACAGCGCCGAAATTATTATTGCAAAACATCGAAACGGGCCCACTGGGTCGGTGAGGGTGAAGTTCGACCCGGATAGGGTGAGCTTTGATACAATAGATACAAGACACACCGCCTAAAGAATACCTTAATGAGCGCTCGCTTTGTCGCCCCTCCTCGCAGTACCACCAAGGGTACAGCTTCGTCGGGGCTTCGCGCGATCATCTCATTAATGTATTCTTCGTAATTTCTGACTTCTCAATTAATCTTTTAAATATGTTGCCACCTTCATTAAAACAACTCGCCGATCTCCTCATGACTCTCCCATCGATTGGGCCAAGGCAAGCAATACGCCTCGCTTTTCACATCGCTAATCTCCCACATACCCGCATTCAGGAATTTGCAACTGCCCTCGAGCGCGTTACCTCCGCTCACCCTTGCGCTGAGTGTTTTTTTGTCCACGATTCTTCGGAACTGCTCTGCGATATTTGCCGCGACGTTAATCGTCGCAAAGATACGATCGCTATTGTCGAAAAAGAAACTGATGTGGCCTCGCTCGAGCGTGCGAAAAAATTTACCGGGTGTTACCTTGTGCTCGGCGACATCCGACGCGGCGGAGTGTTAGACGATCTTCAAAAGTTAAAGTTGCAACATCTCCGTGCACGAATTTTAAAAATGCCTGGTGGGGTGGCTACAGAAATTATTTTGGCAACGAACCCCACTACCTCTGGTGACTTAAGCGCGACTGTTATTACTGAGATGCTCACCGGGTGCACGCCTGCATTTACCCGCCTTGGACGAGGACTCCCTACTGGGGGTGAGATCGAATTTGCCGATGAAGAAACCTTGGCTTCTGCATTTGACAATCGACATAAAGCAACACACAATGGATATTAGCTCCTTGTTTATCTGAGGTGCCCAATGGGACAGAAGATTGTTTCTTGCGCATTTGGTGTTTTTACAGTTTTTGGGCTTGGACTTGCGGGGTATGGTGCGTGGCAGCATCTCCACAACCAAGCTGACGCTGGAAACATTGTCGGAGTTGGCGCGGTAATGGCGTTCGTTGGAATCTTGGGTATTTTGGGATTTAAGAGTTAATGGATACCCCAAATGAAGTTCTGAAAACAAAAAGAGGTCGATGACCTCTTTTTTTATCTATACAATCTCTACTTCGGTAAATTCTTGTCGATGTCCTTTTTTCTTATGTTGACGAGTTTTTGAGTGAAACTTAAACACAATAACCTTCTTTGCCCGTGCCTGTCGAAGTATTTTGCCCACAACCACCCTACCCTCAAGTAGAGGTGTTCCCACTTCGGTGTGCTCGCCGTCGTACGTGCATAATACTCGGTCGAACTTCACCTCTTGTTTAGGCTCTCCTTCTATTTTTTCTATTTTAATCCTCGCGCCCGGTGCAACCTTATATTGCTTGCTACCGGTTTCGATAATGGTAAATGACATATTGGTATTTCATATACTATAAATAACCCATCTCAAAAAAGCAAATTTCTTGATTTTTTGGCTACGAAATACGCAACTACGAAATACGAAATCTTTACGCCTGCCTGCCGATAGGTGCAATAAAGAATGTTTCCCGAATGGATATCGTTTCGAGAAACATCTCGGAGGTCCCGTCCGTCAATAACATATTTTTAATAAGACGGGACCGAGAGAGAAGGAAATTTTACCGAAGTAAAATTATTCTGTTTTTGAGAAATGATATTCGTTCGGGAAACATATCCTTCGCAAGGCGGGATTCCGAAAAGTTATGAGCCGAGGGTATACACGGTGTGCGGGGTTACTTGCCGATGACCAGCAGTGTACGTTCCCTGAACGGATATCGTTAATTATTCAACACCAATATTATTGTCCACACAAGTAACGCACCCATGAGACCCACCGTTACTGCACTTACAACCCATGCCATTAACCGGTCACGATGATACAGTGTTTTTGCAATTATTATATTTACCACCACTACTACTAACGCTCCGATAAATATATGATATACATCGCCTGCAGTGCCAAGCATATCTCCTTTATCAAAACGCAACACTAATAGCCGTCCCACATCATGAAATGTATTATATGCAATGCCCGCAGCGATAATGAACACCGCCACACTTATTCCCCAGATAACTCTTATATATTTCATTACAAGGTCGAGTATAGCATAACGAGGGTATAGCCACTAGGAAAAACAAGCACCAAATCTCAATAGATTTGTTGCCTAATAAGCTTTCGAACTATTTTACATGAATTTCAAGCGAGACGAAGCAGAAAAAATGAAGCATATTCAAAGAATCTGTTGAATTTTTTCTGCGATGTCGTAGCTGAAATTCATGTAAAAGAGACGAAATGTTATTGGGCAACAAGTCTAATGACCAAATCCCAAATAATATCCAATAATACAAATTCGAATTTTAATCACTGAAATTTATTTGTTGTTTGATGCTTGGGATTTGAGATTTTCTTGGCTTATGGTTATTTTCCAATACGACAACGATTTGCGTTTTTTCTCATTATAAGCTACAATTTTCGCAGCGGTTCGTTGACAATCTTAACAATCAAAGGAGGGTCTCGTGCCGAAAAATCTCGCGACGTCTAGAGATTCTACTACTGATTATTACAGCGTTCTTGAAGTACACCCAAAAGCATCACCCGAAGTTATTACTGCAGCGTTTACCGCGCTCCTCGAAATTCGATCCAGTGAAGAGGTATCACTTAAAGAAGCGTTTGCTGTTATTGGCAACCAAAAAGCCCGCGCAGCATACGATCTTCAACGCACTACCGTTATCGGAAAAGTGTTTAGTGGCTATCGTTTTGGTGAACTTATTGCCGAGGGTGGCTTTGGTAAAACCTATAAAGGCGAACAGATTATCGGCAATATGCCCGTTTGCTTGAAGCACTGCTACCGTCTTTCTCCGAAAATGAAACAGGTGCTGATCGACGAAATGGGTGCTGTTTGGGACCGTCGACACTTTGCGATCCCTGTTATGCGTAACATGATTGAGCTTCCAGACACGAGTCTCGCCTTGGTTATGAGCTACATACCAGGGCCAACACTCACGCAAGTTATTGAGAAAATCGGTCGCCTTCCGCCAATACACGTCGCGTGGATAACCGAACGCATCTTAAATGCATTGAAGTATATCCACGCATACGGGATTATTCATGGCGATATCAAACCACAAAATATCATCTTGCAACCAGACGAACATATGGCGGTTTTGATCGACTATGGGCTTTCAATGGTAAAGCCCGAGCCCGATGCGAAAAGCAAGGGCTATACTGAATATTTTGCTCCACCAGAAGAGATTGCTGGCGACCCGCTACTCCCTGGTTCAGATTTTTATAGTTTGGGAATGACGATGATTTATGCGCTTAGTGGAAGTCTTGAAGCTGTCTCACGCAAAGAAGTTCCTGACGACGTACCAGACCCAATGTGCAAATTCATTCAGCAGCTCATTGTGCGCGATGTTCGAAATAGGCCACGCTGGCCAAAAGATTATCGAGAAGAAGATTTGCAGGACATCTTTAAAAGAGTTCGACAAGAATCGTTCGGTAGCGCAAGCTCGAACATGAAAAAATTTCCTTCAATGTCATAATATGTGTCGTCGGGCGTTACTTGTGGTAACGACCCCGACGATACATATCCACCACCCCCAACACGCAAAGGAGCCACTCCTATTTCTGAAAGCGGTGATTATGATCCTGGCGAATTTCGCAAGTATGATTTTAAAGATGAGCGTAAAACATTCGACGCCTCTGCTGGACGCAGTTATGCTGATGCAATCAATAGTGGCAAGAAGGAAACGGATCTTGTTCCAGAAACGCTTAAAACCCTTGCCACGAGAGTGCTTTTTGTTTTCTGCGATATCACCGGCTCGATGGGTGCATGGCCAGCAACAATCTTCGCAAAACTTGGTCTTTTGGCCACCGAAGGTAAAGAATATCTTGGTAAAGATATGGAAATTGGCTTTGGCGCGATTGGTGACGCTCAAGCTGGCGATCGATATCCGCTACAGGTGCAGCCATTCACGAAAGGCGTTGCGCTGCGCGATACACTTCAAAAACTTGTTGTTGTCGGAGGTGGCGGTGGCACCTTAGAAGAAAGTTATGAACTCGCTGCGCTTTATGCTGCGCGGAATATCGAAATGCCGAATGCCATTCAACCCATCCTGATTATTATCGGGGATGAAAGACCCTATAACTTTGTTTCGAAGGAAATGGCAAAGGAAATTGCGCGCGTAAACCTTAAAAAGGATCTTAGCACGAAAGAAATCTTCGCTGAACTTAAACGTAAATTTTCTGTTTATCTTGTTCGTAAACCATACCAGGAAATGAGCGATAACCGGCAAAGTCCGACGGATCAAGGTATTTATGCGAGCTGGGTTAGCGTACTGGGCCCCCAATGGATTGCCGAACTCCCTTCGGCTGACCGCATTGTTGACGTGATCTTGGGTATTCTCGCAGTAGAAACTGGGCGTGGTGAATATTTCGATAAGGAAATTAGGGAACGCCAGACTCCAGAGCAGGTAAATACGGTCTATAAGTCGCTCGCTACAGTTATGCCAGGCCTTTCTAGCGATGACTCCAAAAAGAAGCCTGGTAAAAATGCCAAAAAAGATTCTGACAAGAAGAGTGGTCGTTCGGTGATGCGCGAGGATGATGACGACAGTCCCGGCGAATCCAACCTTTTTATCTAGGAGAACGCAATGGACGCCGGCTTAATGGTAACACTCTGGCCGAGCTTCCCGCATTTTCCACGTTTTGCCGTTGATAACCGCCTCTCGGGGATACGATTGAATAGCGCCATGATGTCGAACGTTGAAATTGCACAAGAACTGGAACTCATCAAACTGCTTAAACTAACTGTGCCATTATTCTTCGACGTGAAGGGGCGACAGCTCCGTGTCACAAAGGTACATCCCAATACAAAACGATATCTCGACATTTCTTTAAACCACCCCATAAGTTGCAATGCGCCAACGCCCGTACTGTTCAAGGCCGGAGAAGATACTGCAGTGCTTCGTAAAGTTGTCGAAGGCGGCACTCGACTCATCTTTGATGGTGGACCAGAGTTTAATGTTCGCGAGGGGGAGTCGCTGCATATTCGTGATTCGACGCTCCGTGTTTCTGGGCCACAATTCACCGATGCAGAACTCGAAAAAATCGCGCTGGTTAAAGAATTTGGTTTTAGGCGATTCTTTCTTTCGTATGTACAGTCCAAGGAAGACGTCGCCGAATTTGTCGACCTCGTTGGTAGTGACGCGATGATATACCTTAAGATCGAGGACGAAAAGGGACTCAATTATGTTCGCAATGATTTCGCAAGGCAACCCAACTTAAAACTTGTTGCTGCGTGTGGTGACCTTTTTGTTGAAGTGAAGAGACCCCATGAAATTTTGAATGCACTGCGTCTCATTATCGAAAAAGATCCTGAAGCATGCGTCGGTTCTCGGCTGTTACTCTCGGTTATTCGCGAACCTGTACCGTCGCTTGCAGATCTTGCTCAGGTGGCATGGCTCTATGATATCGGCTATCGCACGTTTCTTTTATGCGACGAGCTGTGCCTTAAAGAAAGTCTTCTCGCTCCTGCGGTGAATATCTTCGATGGACTTCGATCGTCGTATCAGGCTTAACTCGTTATAACATAATCTCGGCACTCCGCCGAGATTTTTTTGTCCTTTTTCGCTTGTTCCACCAACGCAATAGCATATCTCGGAAACAGTATCAGTCACCTCCAGTGGGTGACTGTACTTCTCTCTCGACGCGCTGGCATGCGGGTCTGAAGACAACGCATGCACCAAGCCAGCGCGCCTCCGAGATGTTCCTCGATACACTATTGCGTTGGTGGAATGCCGGAATTCATGTGCAAAATATTCGGCTTCATTTTGTATACCGTGCAACCCAGCGCAAATAATACTATTGATGTAAAGGCAGACGCCAAACAATACACACACCACGCATGTAATATAAACATCTGCACATAGAGAAACCACAATGAAGCGAGAAAACCTAGCGGAGTAAGCAATGCAACTCCATACAAGACCTTATCTTCCCGGGTATCAAGGTACAATATTGCTCCGAGCAATATCACAAGATAATATATCGCACCTCCGAGTGCTACGGGAACTCCGTACACTATTGCATAACGACTCGTAGTCACTTGTTCACACCCTTCAAGCAATACACACACTATCGGCGTTTTTGAATAATGCTTTGCGGTAAGATACGTTGCGTCTGCAAAGCCCACAAGACTTACCACTAACATCAATACGGCAACCCAATTACGCGTTCTTGATTGTATCAGAAATAATTTTTTTTGAACCTTCGTAGTCGGGCGGATTATTAATTTTTTTACCATTCACATACAATGTCGGTGCATAAGTCACGCCTAATGTTACGCCTTCTCTGTAATGCGCGATTATTTTATCTTCTAACTCCTTCGTTGCACTATTCTTTTTGAACAACTCTTCGTCTAGCCCAATAGTTTTTGCATATTCAATAAACTGCTCTGCGGGTACTTTTGCGTTCGTCCATTCTGCCTGGTGTTCGAACAACATATCATGCATCTCCCAAAATTTATTTTCTTTACCCGCTGCCTCTGCGGCCTTCGCCGCAGATACGGCATATTGATGCAGCGACTGCAGCGGAAAATGACGATACACTAACGCCACCTGCCCCGAAAATTCACTTTCGATTTTCTTAAGAAACGGATAATGGGTTCCGCATGCAGGGCACTGTAGGTCGCTATATTCGGTGATGATTACTTTTGCATTTCGAGATCCGCGTACCCAATCGCTTGCTGTAATAATTTTTTCTTTGGGAAGCGACGCGCCACTTTCTACCCCTGGTTCAATTGGGCGCATATCTGCAAGTTTTGCAAGCCCCCAAACTAAACCGCCTAGTAAAATTATGATACCTGCCCAAACTATAATTCTCCGCATAATGTTGTTTCCCATATACGTATCGTAATATTAGCAAATATTCTTTAGCGGTGGAATAAATTTGTGCTCCCAATGGGATTCGAACCCATGTTTTAGCCTTGAGAAGGCCATGTCCTAGGCCAGACTAGACGATAGGAGCCAATCTTTACGTGAATGAAATACTGGCCGATTTTTCATTCACGATAAGATTTCTAATGACTAATTTCTAATAAAAAATAAAACTATTGAACTCTAGATTTTCGAACATTGGACATTCGAATAAATATTTTATTAGTCATTAGGCATTAGATATTAATCTCTATTTATGCTATCCACCACACTATCAAGTCCTACTGCTCTCGACGCTTTTATTAGAACCAAATCTCCATGTTTTAGCAAGGGCTTCAGTGTTTCTGCTGCCTTATCTGCACACTCCACGTTTATTACTTGCAGTTTCTTTTTCTTCTTTGCCAACGATATACCATCACCGATCATTTGTCCCCCATCACCAACCAATAATAACACATCAAATAGTTTTGCCACTGCCCGCCCGATATCATTATGCGCTTTCTTGCTCGCCCCACCCAACTCGCGCATTTCTCCCAACACTCCAATTTTTCTCTTTGCCTCTAACGCCCCGATCGCTTCAAATGCATTTTCCATCGAAAGCGGCGAAGCGTTATACGTATCGTCGACCACGTATACTCCACTTTTGATATTAATGAGATTCATCCGGTGTTTTATTCCTCGATAGTCTTTTTCTAAACTCTGTGCAATGCGTTCTAGCGTCCCTCCGAAAACAAGCCCCACTGCAACTGCTGCGCCAATGGCATATGCATTTGATTTTCCTAACAGCTGTTCAATGTGCAATACCACGCTTTGTCTGCCATACACTAATTTCAGACTTATCCCCTCAGGGTGATGATCTTTATTTATATATGTAAACTTTGACAGTACTATGCCCGCTCTTTTATTGAACCCAAATGTCGCAACATGTGCATGAATGTTTTTTACTATACGCATTACCGATGCGTCATCGTTATTACCAACCACAAAACCCTTCGCAGGGACCGCCCGCAACAACTTCCCCTTTTCTATCGCTACCGCATCAGCATCGCTAAAAAATTCGAGGTGCGCCGGCACTTCGCCTAACGCAGTTAACACCGCAACTGATGGCTTGGCTATGCGGAGCAATGCATCCATATCTCCCGGTTTTTGAATGCCATACTCGATAACTAAAATTTCTGGATAGTCGACACGCACTACTAATTGCCACAATGCCCGGCATATGACTTTCGGCCAAAACAATACACCCTCGATTTTTTCCCAATTCCCAATGATGGTTAACGGCACCCCGAGTTCGTTATTAAAACTCCCACTACTCCTACGTACGTTGCGAAAATTTTTCAACGCACAATATATTGCCTCTTTAGTAGAAGTTTTTCCCACACTACCCGTAACCGCAACAATGCTTGGGCCATATTTTTTAATTATCGCACGGGCTAGATACCCAAGAATATATTGGAGATGCTTTATAATATGCTGTTTCATTTTAAATGTTTTAAGATTTCGGATTTCGAGTTTCGATTTTTTTATTGGGCGGAATGTTGTAATAATCTAATATAAATTCCGCAAGTTCGCGAAATGCTGGCACCACCGTTCCACCAGCAAGTGGCGCACCGGCGGGTTTATTTAACTTTACGAGAATAGTAAACCGGGGGTCAAATGCGGGAATATACCCCGCATAACTATTAATCACATCTTCGGTATACCCACCGTTCTTGAAGTCCGGGAATTGTGCCGTTCCCGTCTTTGCGGCAACATCGTACCCTGGAATGTCTGCAATTTTCCCGTGCTTTACCGCCGCGATCATCATTCTTGTGACCTTCGTTGCCGTTTCTTCATCGATCACCCTTCTCCGCACCTTTGGCGTGGTACCTCTTTCGATATATGGCCGCATAAGATTGCCCCCATTTGCGATTACCGAAATCGCAGTAATAAGCGAGATGGGAGTTACTGCAATACCCTGCCCGAATGACGCCGTGGCAAAGTCAACGGGGTTTTTATTTTTTTCTAAATTTTTTAACGTACCAGATACTTCGCCAGGAAGATCTACCCCAGTTTTTTCGTTCAACCCAAATTTTTTAAGATATTCAAGAAACCGAACATTGCCCAACGCTTTTCCCACGAATGCCGCACCGGTATTAATCGACTCTGCGATTACCTCGGTCATCGTAACCAACCCATGAGACAAAAGATCCCAATTTCTTATGATATGCCCCGCAAACGGCAACTCCCCCGTATCATAAAATGTTGTCTCTGGAGTAATTGCTCCCGCATCTATCCCCGCAGCCATGGTGACCAACTTCATAATCGACCCCGGCTCATATATCGCTTGCACCCCGGTATTTAAAAAAATTTCTATACCATATTTCCCATACTCATTAGGGTCGAATACGGGATTATTAGCAAACGCAATAATCTTTCCTGTTTTTGGTTCTTGCACAATAATAGTTCCACCCTCAGCATTGTGGGTACTCACTAATTTCCCCAATATCTCTTCGGCTTTTTCTTCGATGTTCCGATCGATAGTGAGCTTAATGTCCTCACCATGGGTAGCTCTCACCAGCCCTGCATCATTCCGTTTCCCGGAGAACCCACGCAGTCGTAAGTCGTCCATGAACTCAATTCCATAACGTCCTGACATACGGTCCTCTTCGTCGAAACCCACAAAACCTACAACATGTGCCGCAAGCGTATGCAGGGGGTAAAAACGTCCTTCTTCTTCATTTACATATACACCCTTTATTGCTGCTTCTTCGAATTTCTTAATACTCGCCTCGTCTGCTCTGTGGGATAGCACTACATAAAGATTTTTTTGCTGTGCAAATTTCTTCTTGAGTATATCTTTATCTTGACCCAATATGTCACCGATGCGCTCTACTGCTTCGGCGACATCATCAAGTTCACTCGGAACTGCAAAAATCACCGGGTATGCAACATTCACTGCAATAGGTATATCAGATCCATTTTTATCAGTGATAGAGATAGTTCCTCGCGTTGGCGCAAGAAGTCGTATATCATCGTACTGCGATGCGGCTCGGGCCTTGAGCCGTGCACTATTAACTATTTGCAAATCATATAACCTATAGAGTACTGCCCCATAGAGTAATAAAAATAATCCCGCGATGGTATATATGCGGGTATGTACGCGCCAATTATTTTTTAATTTTGAACCTAACGCTATCATTGTGTTAATGCAACGACATTCGCTCCAACCTCTATATACTCTGGGCTCCTTACGCGCTTTAAGCCCAATTGTTCGGCCATCACACGTAATTTTTTCGCGTCAGTTAACGTAAATAATTCGTTTTTCAATTTTGTTAATTCGCTCGATGCTGCGTTGTATGCCTCCTGCTCGCTATTCAGTGCGTGCGCCAAGTTTACGGTCTCGCTATACAACATAATACTCCATGTCGCGAATACCGACAATATCATACCCCCATAAATCAAAAACGTCGTTACCTTCTTACCATTTTTATTTGGTTCAATAATTGTCATATATATGGCTTATCGCAAATCGCTCTCGCCTCGCAGGCCCTGGCCGACGAGGCTTATCGCTAAGCGTTCGGGGCCTTTGCTACTGTTTACGAGTAGCCCCCTCACCCCATATTTATTGCGACGACTTTTCTCTGACGCGCCAATCGTTACTGCGCGTAATTTCGCAGAACGCGAACGAGGGTTCGCCCGCAATTCGCCGACACTTGCGGTAATTACTTTTTTATTTGCAAGTGCCAATATTCTGCTCTTCGCCATATCCCGAAATATATTTTTTACTAATCGATCTTCTCCAGAATGAAATGTAATAACTGCGACACGTCCCCCAACCTTAATAATTTCTCCGAGTTGTTGCAAAACATTACTTAAATTTTCATATTCGTTATTGGTATAAATACGCAGTGCCAGAAATGTCCTTGTCGCGGGGTGGATGCGGCCGTGCTCATAGTTTTTCGGCACCCCACGTGCAACCGCACTCTTTAAATCGTCTGTTGTTTCCATCGCATTGTGGTGCACCGCCGCTTTAATTTCTTGCGCGATTTCACTCGCATACCGTTCGTCCCCCCATTCACGGAGAATTTTTTCGATATCTTCTACGCACATGGTACGTAACAATGTTCGGAGCGGAGTTTGACTATCGGAAAATGTCATTAGTAACGGTTCATTCCCTTGAAAAGAAAACCCTCGACCAGATGACTCGAGTTGGTCGGAGGAGAGACCAAGGTCAAGCAGTAGCCCATCTGCCTTACCCAGCTTTTCTTGCGCAAGAATTTTTGCAATATGCGCGAAGTTATCGTTTCGTAACTGAATATTCGTAGCAATATTTTTACTATGATTTTCTACAAATGTTTGAATCGCTTTTTGGTCTACGTCAAGTGCGAGCACTTTCCCTTTGGCGCCAACGCGTTCTGCTAAGAGTGTTGTGTGCCCACCCGCGCCTAGCGTCCCGTCGATAAAAAATTCACCTGGCTGAGGGTTTAGCATTTCTACTATTTCTTTTGCGAGTACGGGTTTGTGGATCATATTCCCATTTCTCCTAACTTCTCCGCGATTTCATCGGACGAACTCTCTGTTTTCGTCTTGTATTCATTCCATGTTGCCTCATCCCAAACTTCGATGCGATTAAATACACCGATTACCACTGCATTCTTGCTGAGCCCCGCATATGTACGCAGGTGCTCAGGTATTAATGCTCTGCCCTGTGCATCAAATTCAACATCTGCCGCACCTGCAAGCATCAATCTCGCAAACGCTCGAGAATTTGCCTGCGAGAGTGGAAGTGCGGTTATTTTCTCTGCAAGGTTCGTCCATTCTTTTGCTCCGAAAATAAATAAGCACTTATCTAGCCCCCTGGTGATAATCGCCCCATTCCCCAATTTAGTACGAAATTTTGCCGGCACTGCCATTCTGCCCTTTGCGTCGATGTTGTGTTGATATTCTCCGATAAACATAAATGTTATCCCCCACTTTCGTACTTTTCCCCATACTTATCCACAATTCCCCACTTACGTTTATAATACCCCACACACCCCCATAGTACAATGCATTTCTGTGAATAAGTCCACCCGATATGTAACCCCTAACACTATCCAATAATGACTGAGTAATAGTAAGTATGCCCTTGCTCTGACTTTGATGGAGACTAAAAGCCAAGTGCAGCCCGCTTATAATTATATTGAAGCGGGCGAAGCGGTCTCCTGAAAAGTCAGAGCAAGGACATACTTAGTGTGAGGGGTTACCCCAAAATCTATTGCTTTTTTACTTCTCCTCACCTATAATATTCTCAGCACATTCCTATTATGAGGGGCTACCCAATAATGAAGCTCGCTGGCGTTGACTTTGGAACGACACTGGTAAAAGTCTTTATCACTAGAGACTCCGATTTCTTTCATTTCCCTCTTCTTCGAACATTCCCACGAGACAACCCCAATGCCTTAGTCGACCATTTACAATTACAGGACGTGACTCACATCTCCGCTACTGGCATTGCTATCCCAGAAACACTCCCGCCGTTTGCACTTATTCCTCCCGACGGCGACCCCATCCAACGTGAATTTCACCTGCAGGCAAATGGTGCGCGAAAAATCCTCTCTACAGAGTTTGCAAAGCAACCTACCACATTTCTTCTCGCCTCTATCGGCACTGGGACTTCATATGTACTTGTCACTCCAGATGCAGTACAACCATTCCCGTTTGGTAGTGGA
Organism: uncultured Candidatus Saccharibacteria bacterium; assembly: GCA_964372325.1. Lineage (GTDB taxonomy): Bacteria > Patescibacteriota > Minisyncoccia > UBA6257 > JAUSGH01 > CAYJQG01. The sequence continues at coordinate 44,935 of CAYJQG010000002.1, read as the reverse complement.
TTTGGTGGAGGATATATCCGTGGTTTCGGAACAAGTATTGGAATTGCTGGTTGCCAAGACATCGAACGAATGGCGTCCCTTGGAACTCCTCCAGACATTCTCTTAAAGGAAATCTTACCGCAAAAAACTGGCATGCTTGAAGGCGAATTTATTATTGCGCACTTTGGTCGCGCACCGTATACACAAACTTCAACCCACCAAGCAAACCTCATGGCTAGCGCAATGCGACTTGTTGCAGCGAATATCGTAAAAGATATCGCGATGATCGGCATGGTACCGCCCTTTAACGAAACAAGCCAAGTTGTTTTTATCGGAAGCACCATTCCAACATTCCCCACACTCCGCAAATTTCTCGAACAATATTGCGCGCTTCTTGGTAAGCAACCGTATTTCTTGGAAGATGGTGCATATGCTGGCGCAATCGGTGCATACTACGCCGCTATGTCGAAATTTGAACAATTAGTAGTCGCGCCAACAAAAACCCCGAGGTAAGCCTCGGGTTTTTTCTTATTTTTTTTGCGCAATTACTAGACTTGGCTCCACGGATAAGCTTTTGATCAATTTTTCTTGAATTTTAGGCGAGACGAAGTTAAAAATTTGAAACATATACAAGCGTATCTGTTGAAAATTTTTAACAATGTCGCAGCCAAAATTCAAGAAAAAGAGGCAAAATGTTATCCGTGGAGCCAAGTCTAATTACTCATAAACGTTAATATATCTTCTGCCTCTAACTTTAACTGGTCGAAATTATTTCTGTATCTCTCTTTATGGGCAAGTACCTCTTTAATGGCAATGTGCGCTTCATCGGCTAAAGACTCATTGAGAAAATCTTTTGATTTCTTCGTGTCGATCTCCGTGTCCGGAACAAGGTTTACTCCTAACCCTAATTTTTGTATTTGGCTCGCTATTAACGGCTGGTCGCCGAAAAACGGAATAGCAACCATTGGAACTTTTGCTGCCACCGCTTCGTGAAAACTATTACCCCCTGCATGGGTCACAAACACTACGGCATCTTGCAATACCTTAATTTGATCTGCGTCAGTAACTACCTCCCAGTTTTCTGGATACAGGTCAAGTATGGGTTTGCCCCGACTCACAAACAGTACATGGCATTGCTCATCCTTAAGCAACTCAGCAAGCCGGCCAACGAACATTTTCAATTTCTCCCTTATCGCTATTTGCTGATTCCATAAATTATCCATTACCACTGTACCAAATGATATATATATAAGAGGGTTCTCTCTACCCAAGAACGCCGCTTTGTAAATCACTGATGCACCCAAATGGCCAACAAAAATATAGCTGCCGGGCTTACGGTTTTCCATAAAATCTTTTGGCGTGAGTGTTGGATACGACCATATGAAATTTTTTTGCCCCGGAATATGCAACCCATCGGAAATCATTTCGATGTCCGACACATCGAGAAGCCCCGGAAATTGTTCTTGAAGTTTATGTGCTGCTGCGACGTTTGCTGCTGATGCTAATTTCTCCTTAAGATATTGTTGATTATTCCATCTGCCCATCAACGCCGGTATAGAGCACCAATAAGGAATTCCTAAAATCTTTCCAACAAAATTTCCTTCTACCGCAAAAAAATCATATATTATGATATCGGGGTTTTCTGCCTTTGCGATACGCAAACAATCACCGAGTAATGCTGCTGCTCGCGGTAACGTCCATATTGCAGGATCGGTCTCATGTAAATCGGAGTGTGCGAGTGTGGTTACTCGCGCTTTAACTCCCCTCAAATCGGGTGCGATGTTTGTCCACCCCGTTATCACTAAATGGAAATCGATATCAGCCCCGTACTTTTGCATCACAATCTTCAGCGCATTGAGATGCCCACTAAATGGCGGGCTGAATAACAAAATTTTCTTTTTAGCCATATTATTTAAATAGTGTTAGAATAACAGTGTAATAATACCATTATGACTAATTTCTATCTATCTATCTCTAACGATATTATCGTTCAGTGCAAAAGCAACATTGATATAATGCTTAATGATCGTACAAAAATCTTACTAGGGGCCTATGTACCCGGAGCAAGCTTTATTCTCGAGCCCCCCCATGCACCCGATGTCATCATCGCACACCAACAGTCGGAAGACAAAAAAATAATTCGAGAGGATAACGCGGTAACTACCTATGATGCGTGGACGAAAGAATTTCCGTTAGATTTTTATCATCTACTTTATAGCATTGTAAGAGTTGAACTCCTCAAGCGCCATCTCTTTTCGGTGCATGCTGCTTGTATTAGGAGCAATGAATATGTCTTAATCGTAGGGCATACCGGAGTTGGTAAAACTTCGATCGTCCTAGAGCTTTTGAAAAATAAGAATTTCTTATTATTTTCGGGCAATAAAACAGTCATTTCGTTCGAACAAACCGGGGAACTCATCGCTATCGCTGGGACAACAACACTTACCGCTGGGCAAAAAGACATAGAGCGCCACTTGGGTGATACGCAAACAGTGACTCAATATGGTTCTCGAACGGCCTTTGTACCTAAGAACTACACCGACAAACCCGGGCCCATTCGCGCTATCGTGCTCGTGAATTTGAATGATGGCGTTGCCGAGAACACTCTTGTCGCACCAACTAGCGCCATGCATAAACTGTATCC
>CAYJQG010000002.1:4597-42302 GCA_964372325.1 uncultured Candidatus Saccharibacteria bacterium | reverse complement strand
CCCTATTTCTTAGATGTCGTAAACGCAGATACCATCGTGTGTGATGGCCGTAACGTATATATCGGCGCTCCCCCACTCGGAGCCCAGGAAATTCTTGCAAAACAGCTTGCGCAAATCTTATCTAAAATTCCCACCCGTCTCATTAGTGGATCTATCGACTTTGTCTGTAACGCCATAATAAAACCGTAGACCTGTTACCTAATAACATTTCGTCTCTGATGCCCATGAATTTCGGCTACGACTAGTCGCAAAAAACCTCAACAGATTCTCTAACTATGAAAAAACTAAAAATTCTTTACGGTATTTGTGGGCTGGGTAATGGCCACACCTTCCGGCAGCTCCCCATAGTGGAATATTTTTCTCGTATCTCGAAAGTCATGATATTTGGCCATGACAACAGTTATCATTTCTATGCCTCTCACTTCAACGATCACCCCTCGGTTAAGGTGGTAGAGGTTGCAATTCCTTTTTATGTCGGTACCAATGATGGAATTGACTTTGGCGCAAGCGCAGCATCGCCAATGAACCAAAAAAATATATTCAATATCAATTGCGCGGCACTGGACCTCGCGAGTAAAAAACTGGGTAAGCCCGACCTTGTCATCACTGACTACGAATCAATCAGTGCACAATATGCCTACGCGCACAATGTCCCCCTTGTCACCATCGATCAACAAAGTAAATATTTATGTGGTAACTTCCCTAAAGAACTTCACGGATTCACATTTAACGACGAAATCGAGCGCCTCCACATTTTTTTCCCTAAGGCAAGTGCCCGCATCGCCTGTTCATTCTTTAATTTTCCGTTGCGACCTAAGGGAGATGCCGTCCACCTATTCCCGCCAACAATAAAAGATGCCGTACTAAAAATAAAAAGAGCGCCAAGGCAAAATTCTATTTTAGTTTATATATCTTCTGCCCGAGAATTTGGGCAGACTCCGGAAGATGTTGTGAGCATCTGCTCCGAACAACGCGACATAACATTCCATGTGTTTTTCGGCGAGGGAACACCAACCCTACCGATGGACTTGCAACATACTAACGTCAACATTTATCCGCATGGCGACCCAATATTCGATGAAATCCTCGGGCAATGCTCGGGTATCGTTTCTACTGCCGGCCATTCGCTACTGTCAGAGGCGATGTATTTGGGTATACCAGTTTATGCAATTCCAATTTCACCCTACGAACAGCACATGAACGCACACATCATCAACCAACATGGTTTTGGGATATCTTACCACAATTTTACTGTGGAAAAGTTAGCTCACTTTATCAACAACTTACATGAATTTGAAAAAAATATCGCCTCTGATAGAACGGTTCTACTCCGTGGAGTTGGACAAACACAAATAATCGATTTCCTCGAAAAAAATTTCCTAATACCTAAATAAAAATCCCAAAGGTTTGCCTCGGGTTTTTTCTTATTTAACTTGCTTAGGGGATTCTGCCGCTGGAACTGGGTTCATGACATGTGGTTCAGACTTTTTTGTGATGTTATAAATCGCCGCCGCCGTAATAAGCCACATAAACGTTCCTAACCCCCATTCCATGGAAAAATTCTTGAACGCTTCACCAAATCCTTTACCATAGTCGCGCACTTGTAACCCTACCACTAATACAACAACCAGTACGGCACTACCCGCTAAGCTCAGTAACGCACGCGTTGTACTCCATGGGCCAGACTCTGCAGCAAAGAACCCCGTATACCAACACGACCCATAACCAAAACCCATTGCCGCCTGAAGCAGCAGCCACCATGGCGACATCGTGCCCTTCAAAACCTGCGCGATAACCATTGCATTTTTATGGTAAGAATAATCGACCATCGTCGCAAGTAGTAGACCGATTCCATAACTCATCAGAACCTTCAGCGCAGTTCCCATGTCTCTCCTCGGTAGCGAAATTGCTGTAAACAATATAACAAAGATTGATGATATGCGCAACACACCATGTGCCAGACACAACCCCTACAACATTCTCACATTCTTGAGAATGTGAGAATGTTGTAGGTACGCCACCCCCTTCCGATTCCAAGTGGGCGCACTTGGAGATCAGACGTCGTCGCTTGCGCTACTTCTTCTTCAAAATTAGGCTCGTATCCTTTACAACCAGTTACGAAGTATTTTGCTCAAAGTTCGCGAAGGAAGAACTTTTTCTGCGGGAAGCATACATGGCGGTATGTTGACCAAAGAAAAAGTTCTTCCGACAAAGAAATTTGAGCAAAAGACAAGTAAATGGTGGGCGCACTTGGAATCGGACCAAGAATCTTTGCAATGTGAATGCAACGTTTTACCACTAAACTATGCGCCCAAAACTTTTTTTATCGTAACTAAATTTCTTTCTTCTGTCCACATAAAAAACGACCCCGGATATTAATCGGTGTCGTTTTTTATGCACATCGCCAACCTTAAAGTAGTTCCACTGTTGCGCCTGCTACCTCCAACTTCTTCTTCAATTCTTCTGCGTCTTCTTTCTTCAAGCCTTCTTTCACGACTTTTGGTGCACCATCAACCAACTCTTTCGCCTCTTTCAACCCAAGCCCAGTTACTTCGCGAAGTACCTTGATCACCTGGATCTTTTGCTGACCACCTTCTTTCAAACTTACTTTCCATGCGGTTTTTTCTTCTACTTCAGCTGCTACTGCGCCCGGTGCTCCAGAAGCCATCACCGGCATTGCTGCTGAAATTCCAAATTTTTCTTCCATCGCCTTAACTAACTCGGAAAGCTCTAGTGCGTTTAATTTTTCGATTGCACTTAATAATTCTTTAAATTTTTCCATAGTATTATACTGTTTGTTTTTCGAGCTGCTCTTTACGACTATTCAGCCCGACCATTACTTTTTTAATTGGCATCGTAAGCATCATGGCGATTTGCGCCAAGAGCACTGCACGTGGCGGAAGTTTTGCAATAGTTACTACATGAGATGCATCAAAATATTGCTTTTCGGCTGCATCGTATGCACCCAAAATCTTGAAATCTTTTTTTGATTTCTTTAACAAATCTTTAGAGAACTTCTGCACCGTCCCTGCAATATCGTAAATAGTGTTTGTAGCAAACACTGTGCCCACCTGGCGGTCGAACTGCGTTGGGTCTGCCGCAACCCCGGCTTCTTGAATAGCGATTTTTAACAATCGTTTTTTGAATACCTTAAATTTTGCGCCCGCACCACGCAATACCTTCTTTAATGCATCGGTTTCGGCAATGCTTACGCCAGTAAAGTCGGCGAAGATCATGCTCTTCGCCTTTTTAATCTCTTCAACTCCCGCTGCCACTTGTTCTTTTTTTTGTGATTTAGTTAGCACCTCTTTGGCTACGAAATACGAATGGTGTACGAATATAACGGTTTCGTATATTCGTAAATATTTCGTATTTCGTAGCAATGAAAAACGACCTTTTAATAAAGGCCGCAGAAGGCGGCACGTCGCAAGGCGCAAATCGCCTATCGCATATCGTCACGATATGCGCTTTGCGATATGCGATGTGCGATGTGCCGTATATAGTGCCCTCGACAGGTCTTACTTTTATGCCTGTGGTCTGCGGACTTCTATGAAATATACTATATGATCACTACGAGAAAAGCAAATCTATGGCTTTACGCAATAAAAAATCTTTGTTCCTGGTATGCAATTACTGCTGCTAATACAATAAGTCGGAAAACATGCAGTGCTCATGGTTTGTGTCCCAGCTGGGCAACTACCCCCGCCAGCATACACTGCACCTGTACAATTTACCCCACTATACGTAGTCGAGTACATTGATACTATCACACCACCCGCACTTGACCCGCCACAAGTACCACCAGTAATAATCCCACCAGAACTCACGGCACCGAATAACCCCTCGCCAGCTTTACACGCCAGTGTTAGCCCCAGTTTTGGGTTTGCAGGGTCGCCCTGTGAATAGATACCCACCACATGTAGGCTTTGCCCTATGCCCAACCCACCGTCTTTTGTTTGTGAAGTACGTGTAACATTTAATGGCGCGCCAGTATTACCGTTCGGCGGCGCTGAAACTGGCCCGGTAAATGTTGACTGCGCGTATACGAACATTGCCAGTGCAAGCCCGACTCCGATAATGCTTATATTATTGATAATGAATTTAACGTTGGACATAAGTTTATTTATTCCCTGATATTAATTCTAACATTTTTTGCCTTTGCGTGGGTGTTAATATCTTTGGCTTTGCAACAGTCACTATTTTTGCAATTGCCGCACGCTTTTCATCGTCTAATTCAATTCCTCCACTATCGATAATCTCAAACATTGAACGACGCGGGATGACACCCGCTGTTGGGCCACTTCCCCCAACATTTCCGTTCGTCATTAACGGATTTTGTTTCTGAATCCATAAACGCAAACCGATAATCAGTGCGACAAAAATAATTACCATCCAAATTATTATATTGCGAAAGTGATGATCGTTATTTTTTCTCATAATATTAGACTTGTTACCTAATAAGCTTTCGGACTATTTTTTATGAATTTCGAGCGAGACGAAGTGAAAAAATCGAAGCATATTCAGGGAATCTGTTGAGGTTTTTTCACAAAGTCGTAGCCGAAATTCATAAAAAAGAGACGAAATGTTATTAGGTAACAAGTCTATTTATCATCGAGATCTTGGCGGAATCTCGTGGATAAGTACCTTGCCCGGTTCGCCAATAGTAACTTTACAATCTGCAGTTACTGACAGTAGGCCTCCACCCGAACCAACCACCACTGTCGCGTTTTTTACCCCTACTGTATTATAAATTTTTGTTATCGATTCTTTGGATCCCGTAAGCCCACCATCTCCACTCCAAGCGTAGGTAAATGGCGTTTGCCCACCCACAACTGTTACGGCCCATGTTACCGTATTACCTTTTGGAACTACGCCTTGCGATGGCGCACAAGTTGCCTGCAGTGGAATCTCGACCGAAGTAACAAAGTTTTGAAAACGGATCCAGCCCACCACTTCACCACCCCACGCCCAGCCATTTAATTGGTGGGGCACTGTGTCTCCTAATGTAAGCCCAAATTTATCATCGCGTAGTGACACCCAACCACTCCAACCGTCAAGACGCCCCTGCCCCTTGCAGTCTCCCCCGGAGGTACCTGAACAAAACTTTGCCCAACCACTCACCTCGCGACTGCGAAGATTCACCTTTGGTGCACACCCACGGCTGTCTGGACAATTCGCGACATCGTCCGCGTTAAAACTCAACCAACCGATATTTGAAGACCACGCATAACCCGATAAATTACCCAGTGAATCAATTTTTACGCCATACCCTCCGGGCGCACCACCACCACTCCCCGGGGTTGAGTTGCTCAAGCTAATCCAACCGGTATTTGAAGACCACCCCCAACCATCGAGACTTTCCAGGGCCTGTGCATTTGAAATTTTGAATTGCCAAATACTCAATACCACTAAAACGCTCGCCAAAAAAACAAGCATTATCCTCCACCCCACACTCCATTGACGAACATTCATGTTTATATCTTAACATAAACCCACGCCATAGACGTGTGTATAACTACGAAAATTTCTAATTACTAATCTCTAATTTCTAATAAAACTTTAAAATGTCTAATATTCCCGAAAATTCAATAATTCTATCCTTTTATTAGAAATTAGTCATTAGATATTAGAAATTTTCTTTCTCCATTCCTCGATCTTTTTATGGTTTCCTTCGAGTAATACTTTGGGAACCTTCCATTTCTTTTTATCTTTTGTTATAAAAATTTCTGGGCGAGTATATACCGGATAACTCCCTTTTACTTCTTCCAGTGATTCGTATTTACCAAGCACGCCGGGGATAAAACGCGAAACCGCTTCAATAACTATTGCGGCCGGGAGTTCGCCGCCTGAAAGCACAAAATCGCCAATAGAAAGTTCTTCATCGGCAATATGTTCTGCAACACGCTCGTCAACCCCCTCATACCGACCGCAAATAAAAATAAGCTGGTCGTATTTTGCTAATCGCTTTGCCGCTGCTGCGTCGAACTTTTTACCTCGCGTAGAAAATAAAATAATTCGTTGTTTTAATTTTTTCTTACGAGATCCTTCGAGTTCCGTTCTCAGGATGACGTGCGGCGTCATTTTTGATTTCACAAATTGCACCGCTCGATATACCGGTTCAATTTGTATGACCATCCCCGGGCCTCCACCATAGGGACTGTCGTCCACTTTATTGTGTTTGTCTTTTGTAAAATCGCGTAAATTATGTGTGACGATCTTAATTAGCCGCTTAACTTCCGCGCGTTTTAAAATAGATTCTTTAAAATACGAATCGAGAATTTTTGGAAAAATTGTTATGATGTCGAAGCGTTTCATAAAATATAAGGGCCTACCGGCCCTATGTTATTTCTCTTCCCCACTTTTTATCTCGCTCTTCTATGTGCTCACCCATGTGCGCGCGAAATGCATCGTTTAACTTTCCCAGTTCTTTGTCTGTCCAGTATACCATCACCAAGTGTAGCAGCGCTGCTCCCCCAACACCATACCACCAGAGCCCAAGATCTAAAATAAATACTCCAATAATTGTTCCGATAAAGCTTACTACCAATGGAATTGCCGTTACCACCATTCTCTTCCGATCAAAAAATTCTGACGTTTCCCTTGCGAGCACTTCGCATTTTCTACAAGACGCTTGATCGTCCATCGCTCATCAACCCCATCTCACCTGAATCCCACTATACATCATTCTCCAATTTTTGCAAACATTACTGTCGTCAATACAAAAAACGACTTAGATTTCTCTAAATCGCTTTTGTGAGGCCCACAGTCTCTATCATCGTATTGCTACGATAACTGGCTTTCCCTTACAGTAGGGCCTTCAATTCTGCAAACCTCTTCTCAAATATATCACCAGTCATTATCTATGCAAGGATTCCTGTGGATAACTTTTATCTTTGTTTGCGCTAGATAAAAACACTTATACCGGCAAACGAAATCCGTTTAACATTACTTGCTACATTTTAAAGCACTCATGCTACTCTATGATTTTTATCACTATTTGCTTTTATCACTATCTGCCAATCACACTAAAAATCCGCACATGTGCGGATTTTTAGTTTCTACGTTTCCGTACTCTTTATTCTTGTGGCGCTTCTTGCGGCGCAGCTCCGCGCATCCCTCGAGTCGAACCTTCGGGTTCCTCGATCTTCAAATTCACACGGGCATTATTCTTAATGCCAACGATGCGAAGTAAAGAACGGATGGCTTTTGCAGTTGCGCCTTGGCGTCCTACCACTTGTCCCATGTCTTGAGCATGAACCTTTAAAGACAAGAGCACGCCCATTTCGTCAACCTTCCGTTCGCATTTTACGTCGTCCGGATGATCAACGATGGACTGTACGAGGTACTCCAAGAATTGCTGATCGGCTTCCTTTGCCATATGTAACAATCTTATCGTAATTACTTCAATCGACCTTTCATATCAATTAATACAACCATTATAACATATATAAATTATCCTGTCAACATTATGCCTTCTTCTCCGGCGCGGGGACTTTCTCGCCTTTCTTCTTCCGCAAATGATGTACTGCGATTTTCTTACCTTCAATCACTTTAGCATTCACCAGTAAATTATGCACGGTATCCGTTTTTTGTGCGCCCTTCGAGATCCAGTACAGAATACGATCGTTTTTTAATTCGTGCTTATCAGTATTAGGGTTATACCAACCCAAATCTTCGAGTTGTTTCCCGTCTAACTTCTCTCGTTTTTCACCAACAATAAGTCGAAACGAGGACTGATGCTTCTTGCCGATACGTTGTAACTTGAGGGTTAACATATGCTCATGAGTATATCGAATGCTTTTCACTACGTCAACAGCAAGAAGTAACCCCTCACACTATCCAATAATAACTTAGTAATATAATATGCCCTCGGCTTATAACTTTTTGGGAGACTTAAAGCCAAGCCTGCCTGCCGGCAGGCAGGTGCAGCCCGCTTATAATCGGATCAAGCGGGCGAAGCGGTCTCCCAAAAAGTCATAAGCCGAGGGCATATATGGTGTGAGGGGTTACCATAAGAAAGACGCTTATTGACCCTCGAGCTTCACCGAAAGTAGTCGTGATGCGCCATCGGCCCCCATGGTTACGCCATAAAGGACTTCTGCCGCTTCCATAGTTGCGCGGTTGTGAGTGACCACCACAAACTGCGTCGTTTTTGCGAACTCCTTAACAAGGTCTGCAAACCTGCGGGTATTTTGTTCGTCGAGTGCGGCATCAATTTCGTCTAATACTAAAAATGGCGGCGGACTAATCGCGACAAGCCCAAACAGCGCCGCAATCGATACCAAACTTTTTTCCCCACCCGAGAGCACATCTAAACTCCGCTCCCCCTTTTTCGGTAATCTCAGTTCAATGTCGAGCCCCGCTATTTCATTTTCTTCTCTGACGTTATTCCACCCACCAGATTCGTCTTGCGCCACACTACGAACTGGTACAAATTTTGCATGCCCCCCACCAAACATTAAATTAAAATACTTATCAAAATGCTGGTTCAGTTGCACAAGGGCGCGTGCAAAATCTTCTTTAATTTTTTTACTTAAATCGCCGATCAATGTATGCAAATCAGCACTCGCTTTTTCAAGATCCTTGGTTTGTGTTTCTAAAAATATATAACGGTTCTCGGTTTCTTCTGCTTCTTTTATTAAGCTCGCGTCAACGGCACCAATTGCTGCCAATTCACCGCGAAGCCTGAGCATTCTTCGCTCAACTGGCGCACCTACATCACTAACCCCACTACTCGCCCGCGCAGTAAAATCGTTCATCGTATAACCTAACGCCTCGATTTCTTTTTTTAAATCTTCGCGTTGTACCGCAACACGCTCTGAAGCAAAACGTAAACTATTACGTTGGTTTTCCAATGCGTGAAGTTCGTCTTTTTTTTGCTGCGCCATTTTGAATGCTTCATGTAACCGAATGTTTAGCTCCTGCGCTTGTTGTTCTAACCCATCGGAGTGTCCTCGAATTTGCGCTAACTCTTCATTAATGACAAGCTGTTCTCTAATTAACGTAGCTTCCGCCGACTCGAGTAACTGTATCGCGCCAGCGTTTTGCACATTACCACCATCTAAAAATGCATCAATCTCCGAAATAAGTTGCCGCACTTTTTTTTCGAAGCCTTCTTTACCGTGCCCTTCAACAAGCTCGCTTAACCCGCGCTGCACCGAGGCAAGCATTGTAATAAGTTCGTTTGTGCTGCGCAGTGTATGCTTGGGGACACGCTCCATTTCAAGCTTTACTTCGATGCGACCTAACTCGCGATCGATCTCGGTGCCACGCATGCGTAACGATTGTTCGCGTGCTCGCAGTTTTTCGAACTCGGGATCTCTCCCTGGTTTCTGCTGCTGAATTTTTTCAACCGAATGTTCGACGTCACGCAATATGAGTTGCGCTCGCCCGAGCAAACCATCTATCCGCTTCGCTTCTGGTGTAACACCTACTTCTTGTTGCTCTAACGTATATAGTTTTGCCCCAAAATATGCGCGCTCTAATGCGCGTAACTCTTCTTCAATTATTCCACGTTCTTTAAAACGTGTGGCTTGTTTGCGCAGCAATCGCAACCTTGGTAAAAGTTCTTCGACCATGCTACGGGTTTTTTCTAAATTTACTGCGGTGCTTTGGAGCTTTAATTCTGCATCGTGACGTTTTAATTGAAACTGCCTAAGCCCCAAAATTTCTTCAACCATCCCTCTACGCTCAGCGGGTGTTGCGCGAACCACAATGTCGCTATTCCCTTGGTTTACAATTGCTAGCCCCCTTGCACCTAAACGTGCAGCGGCAAAAAAATCGATGATATCCCTAAGGCGCACCGAGGCACCATTTAACAAATATTCTGCAGTGCCATCGCGAAAAATCTTTCTCGTAACTACGATCTCTTCAAACGTTACTGGGAAAAAGCCACTGGTGTTATCGAATATTATTGATGCGCGAGCCAAGCCTACACGCGCTTTACCGTCAGTGCCACCGAAAATTAAATCGTCGGTTTTATCGCCGCGGAGATTCTTTGCCTCACGTTCGCCCATTAGCCATTTCATCGCATCAATAATATTCGATTTACCACTTCCGTTTGGCCCAACAATCCCCACCACACCAACCGGAAACTCAAGCACGGTTTTGTGCGCGAACGATTTAAACCCCTGAAGTTCAAGACGCTTTAATAGCATATATCAATTATACGAAATTATGAAAACATGCGCTGCCTGCCGATTTACCCGCCATGGGGGGGCAGACAGAAAAATACAAAATATCTTAAGAAACGAGAAATGGTTATCCTGATTTCTTGTGCCTAGTTTCTTGTTTCTATTTATTTCTACTTTATTTCCAGCTCCAGCGCACTCTTAGCTGCCTCAACTTCTGCTTCTTGCTTAGATGCGCCAGAGCCTTCGGCTACAAGACGGTCTCCAAAGTATACTCCCATAGTAAACACCTTGTCGTGGTCTGGACCTCCTTCGCGGAGCAACTTGTAGACTGGAGTCATTTTAAAATCTGCTTGTACTTTTTCTTGGAGAAGACTTTTAGCATCTTTATACGAGCCCTTTTCCATTATTTCGTCTAAGTGTGGCATAACAATTGCCAACACCAACGCCCTCGTTGAGCTATGCCCGCCATCTAAATAAACCGCCCCGATTAATGCCTCCATGGCATTTGCTAAAATGACTTCACGTGCGCGTCCAGTGTCTTTTGCTTCACCTTTTGATAGTAATAAAAATTTCTCTAAATTTAGCTCGCGCGCAATCGATGCAAGCATTTGGTAATTCACCAATGCTGCACGAAAACTGGTGAGTGTTCCCTCTTCGTATTGTGGGAAACGCGCATATAAATCTTCAGTCACTGCAAGCTCTAGAGCGGCATCTCCCAAAAACTCAAGCCGTTCGTTATGCGAACGCTTGAGTTCGGGGTGCTCATTTAAATATGAGCGGTGCGTTAAAGCCTCTTCGAGAAGAGTCTTTTTTTTGAAACTATAGTTGATCTTTTTTTCGAGACTGGCGAGCAACATAAAAATACTTACTCTTGAGCTTTTTTCTTCTTTTCGTTAACGGTGGGAAGTACATCGTTTTTCGATTCTTGTTTGACTTCATCCTTACCTGGCTCTCCCATTTCCTTATACACCGTCCCCAACACTCCATTAATAAACTTCCCCGAATTTGGCCCTCCATAATTTTTTGCAATCTCGATTGCTTCATTAATTGCTACCTTTGATGGCACTTCATTCTTGTCTGCAAACAACAATTCATAAAGACCGATGCGCAAGGCATTTCGGTCGATAACTGCGATTTGTGGCAACGGCCACTCTGGAGCAGCTTTCTCGATGATCGCATCAATTTCTTTTTGGTGCTCCACTACACCCCTTACAATCTTCCAAACGAAATCGGGTTCGTCGATACCTGGCCCGAATTCTTTTAAATTCTGTTCAACGATTTTATTAAGGTCTTCTTTCAAGCCATAAAAATCCCACTCGTAGAGTGATTGGAGGACAATGGATCTCCCAAGCTGTCGTGTTGCCATATAATATTGCAGATCGCGTATCGCTTATCGCAGATCGTTACGCTTTAGCGCTTGACTAAATTTATAAATTTTCCGTATTTAAAACGACTAGCGTTAAGCGACCCGCGACCCGCCTTGGCGTGCCCCACACTGCCCACATGCACGGTGCGGCAACAATGGCCCACCACAATTTTTGCATACGACAATACCCAGCTTCTTCAAAGCGTGGTGAGAACGTACGCGTCGTACTTTCCCATGAGTTCGATGTTTTACTGGTACACCTCCCATAAATTCTTATTCAACTAACATACCCTATTTTGCTTTTCTCTGTCAAATGAAAAAGACCCGCGCTACGCAGATCCATTTACTTCTAATTTTCTGGCCGTCTCTTCTTTTTCGTACAACTCCCAGCCGATTTCTTTCATCGCTTCACGTGCTGCACCATGAGAAATGCGTTGGAGGTCTACCTTACTCAATCCCCCCGCCAATCTCCTTATTACATTATCCGTAAATTCATTGCCGATGTCCTCAATATAAGTAAAGCTTAGCGCAAAACGTAACCACTGACGCATTTGAGGGTACAACAATATCCTCAATATCTCGACTCTCGCCTTCTTCTCTTCTTCGGTCATGTTTCGGCCCTCCATTTTTCTACCCGATCAAATCAATACGCACATCACCCTTCTTGCCCGAGCCACGACAGAATTCGCAGTCTGCACCCTTCTTCGTTAAATCTTTTCCCTTACCGTTGCAAGCCGGACAATCGTCGTTCACAATCCTGTCCACCATCTCTTTAAGAGTGTCCAAATCCGAACGCTTCTTCTTTAACCCCCTTAGCGCTGCATTGCAGATTGCCTCGAGCATCAACATCTCCATCACTTCTCGCCCGAGTTCTTTGTTGTATGTTGCAATAACCTTCCCTGGGCTACCGTATTTTTCATCAAACTCAGTCTGCTTATTCAATGCATCTTCAGTTTCCCGCTCCGACTCATCAACCATACTAACCACAATAGTATTTATTATAATATCCATTAGTACCGCCAACATTTCCTTACACGCTTCGAGCTTCTTCGGATCGCTCATCGCACTCCTCCCTACCGTGAAAGATCTTTTAACAATCTAACACTTCGTGATAAATTTTGCAACAAAAAAATGCCCGCATTAGCGGACATGATTTTCGATTCTTATTTATTCGTCATCTTCGGGGTCGAATGGTACGCGGTTCAAATCAGTGGTCACTTTTTGCAACACTCGCTTTGCGATTGTCTTTACGGCGTCCTCGCCTAACTCCACTCGCAACTCTTCAAGCTCTTCGCGCGCTGACATCGCGAAGACATCCATTGTATTTTGAAGTTCTTCCATCTCATCTAACCCCTCCACCGACTTACTTCCGTCTAGCCCCAACATACTTACTCCAAGAACCATCATTTCTGCCCAAGGCTTAAAAAATCCTTCCAGCAATTCCTCGACTCGCTTTTCTTTCGAAGCGCGGTCCATGTACTTCCCTCTCCATCTATCGCATCTTTATCCATACTCCCTTATTACTACTACTATGTCAAATTTTTATGCATCACCTTCTTTTATGCGATCGAGTAGCGCGTCTCCCGCATCAACTTTACATTCGAACGTTACGTTGCAATGGTCTGGGTCATCGCAATCACCAGCCGAATCGTCTTCTTTAGACTTGCTCCCCGATAAGCTTTCGAGAGATTTTTCATGAATTTCGAGCGAGACGAAGTGAAAAAATCGAAGCATATTCACAGAATCTGTTGAGATTTTTTCACGAAGTCGTAGCCGAAATTCATGAAAAAGAGCTGAAATGTTATCGGGGAGCAAGTCTTTTGCACGAATCACATACGTAAGGCTCTACGCTGCCCCTAAAAAACAGATTGCTAATCTTCGCTTCTAAGATGTCGCGAACTGTACGGTATACTTCAATGTCTTTGCCACGTGGGTCTTCGACTTCCCAACGAATCCACTCGCGACCAAACACCTCAAACGCATCCGCATACGTCTTTACATCTTCGTTACTGTGCGGCGACATGTTTACAATAACATCAAACGTTCCGGTTACCTTGGTTAAATGTTTCGGCTTATGCCCAGCAATATCGATGTCAATCTCCTGCATCACATCAATCGTGCACTGATCCATGCCAATGTTTGGCAAAGCTTCGTGAGTACCCGCAGAATCGGCTTGTACATTACTGTATCGATCAGTCACTATTTTTTCCGCCATCGCGCTACGACATGCATTACCCAAACAAATAAAAAGTACGGTTTTAGGGTTCTTTTTAACAAGGGTGCTCATTGGAGCCTCCACTCTTTTCACAAGGGGCAACCTCTTTCATGCTGCTGTATATGATACTACCAAGAAATCTATTTGTCAAGTCTTTTTAAAAATGGACAATTTTCTTCCCCAGGACTACGGTAAAAGTAAGATCTTTGATAACCCCAGGAGGAGAGCCATGAACCGTGGCGAAAAAATTGCCGTAGGCGTTTTTATTTTTCTTATGTCAGTCGTTATTGGCGCCCTCATGATGGACTTTGCCGGTACAACTACCGAGCTCGGAAACAAACAACTCAGTCTTATCCGCACACAACAGCACCTTGACGTGACGCAACGCGTCTTGACCCTCGATCTCCAACAGCTGGCGCTGTATGCCACGCGCTATACCGACGTATCGTTCACCGCACTTCAAAACCGAAACTCAGCTTTCTATAATACTGCCGTCAATTCGGTTGCGTATCTTCAAGTTTTTTATTTTGAAAAAAGTACCAAAAATGTTGGTGGAATAACTGTCGAAATACAAACTCCAAAACGCATGGTTGGATCTGGCGTGCTCATTATGGTCGAGGGCCATCCTTATCTCTTCACTGCGACCCACGTCATCGCACCAAAGGGCGAGCTCATCGCGATATTTGCGTCATTTCCCAAATCAGTCATTGCAACTCCTGTAAGTATTTGGAGCTCCGATGCAACCGCTGACATTGCGCTATTGAATTTTGACCAACCTACTTCCGTTGCCGATGGGTCCCCCGCCACACTCGAAACCACGATTCCCGCAATTTGCACGCCACTAATGAGTATCGGCACGCCGCTCGATGTCGCATACTTCCCAACCATTGGCACACTGCACTATACCTTTGATAATACGCTCCATCATTTTCCGCAACCTCGTCTTCTTGCACATTCCGCCTATGCCAATCAAGGCTGCAGCGGTGGACCATTATTCTCATTACAATCCGGAAACGTCGTTGGCTGGAATCTCATGGTACTTACCTCTGGCCACTTCCCCGTTTCGCTTGCCGTTCCTTCTACTGATATTCTTGCATTGCTTCCGCAACTCCTCAGGGGCGGACTGGTAAAACGTGGCACTATCGGCATTACTGTTTGCAACAGTCGCCAACTTACGCCGTTCCATCTTCTTGGGCTTGGCGCAGCGCCTCCAACCACGCAGTCTGTTGTTATTACTCATGTTGAAGATAAAAGTGCTGCCGCGAAACTCGAGCTTACACCCGGCGACATTATTTTGACCTGCGACGGACAACCCGTCCTTAAAACAAGCGATGTGCGATGCTCCGTCTTTTACAAAGTGCCTGGCGAAAAAATCAAACTTACCGGAATAAAACGTGATGGTAAAACTCCGTTTGCGTATGACATTATACTTGATCCGATACAGTAATGCGATTACTCCTCCCGCGTCGACTGTGCACACTGTTGCTCATACCGCTCTCACTTTCCTTATTCGTTGCATTCATCACTTGGCACCACCGCGTGCATCCATCATTTTTCAATTATCTTTGGCACGCAAAATACATTGAAGCCGCAACACCGAATCAAAAAATTACTACTGGTTCGTCGCTTGTGGATGACGCCTCAAAAAATTCCGACTCAGAAAGTCGCATTACCATTTTCGACAAACCGCCCGGCATCCCAATGGCCAACGGCATTTACGCTCATTGGTCTTGGATACTAATCGCAAAACCCTGGATATGGTTTAAAAATATTTTCCATATCGACCTCGGCCCCGCATATTAAGCGGGGTTTTTCTTTTCTCACTGCACCCTAGCACCCTACACTCGTACCAGTTACTAAACAAGTTGACGATCGTCAACTTGTTTAGTAACTGAGATACAGATGCTTTTCTTTTTTTGATTTTCGGAATAGAATCATAAATAGTTATTTGATATTCGAGGCACTATGCAACACTGCAAACTGCTCACTTTCTTGGTTATGCTTCTACTTATCACTGGTTGCACTACTGGCCCCCCAACACTTTCGACATTCACTCATCAGCAATCGATCGTTGCAGTAAAAGTTACGTTTGTAAGCAACACTGGGTACATCCATGAACACGGCGGTGCCGCAAGTGGCTCTGTTATCGAATATGCTGGTGCGCAGTATATTCTTACCGCCGAACATGTGACCACCGATCACGATGGATCATCTATCGCCGCGATCTCTATCCATTTCGGACCCCGTCATCATCACGACATACCACCTTCACCCGAACCTGCAACACTTGTTTCTCGCGATAAACAAAATGACGTCGCGCTTTTGCGCTTTACTCGCCCCAACTTTCATTTTACCGGAACTCCGCTGCGCTTTGCGCCGACATCACGCATCACCGTTGGCACCTCGGTTATCGCGGTTGGTCACCCACGTACAAGCTACTTCACGTACACGAACGGCGTCATTATGAACCTTGATGTCGGGATAGGCTCAGAGAGCCATGGAGATCTCACGCTCGCACGCATGATCGAACATACCGCGCTATTGAACAACGGAAATTCTGGCGGACCACTCTTAAATCACCGCGGTGAAATTATCGGCATGAATATCGAAATACGCCGGGTATATCACGATTATTCCTACGAAAATAGCACCTACCTTTCAGTCCCAGGGCCACTGATCATTCGACTACTCCCCCGCCTTACCACAGGACGCGAAATCCGTCACGCAACGCTAAATATCGGCCTCCAAAATAGTTGGGAAATTTCACCGTTTGGATTTACCAAGCTTGAAATTCCGGAGCCTAAGATGCAAGGTGTTATTGTAACTGCAGTTCCCGAACCCACTGACGCATACAAGCAAGGTATCCGCCCTGGAGATATCATCCTTACTTACGATGGCCATACGCCATGCCACTTTCGAGATATTCTCGATTACGTGATGAATGACCGCGAGCCTGGAGACGTTGTGCGGCTCAAAATTCTTAAACCCGATGGGAAGATACTGACAATTACCGTAAAGACTGACCCGTTAACGATTAACTAGCCAGAAAGGTTCTACGCAGAACCTTTCTTTTTTATCTTTTTTTACCGATAATCATTAGTGTAGTCAACACATTTTTTATGAATCGTTTCGTCCACTTACACACTCATTCGCATTATTCCTTACTCGACGGTCTCGCGAAAATCGACGAGATTGTTTCGCGTGTTAAAGAATTGGGGATGGATTCCATCGCCATTACCGACCACGGCAACCTCTATGGCGCTATTGAATTTTATAAAGCTGCACGGAGTGCAAAAATCAAACCCATCTTAGGCATTGAGGCATACATCGCACCCGGAGCACACACCGACCGCGCCACCACTCACGATGAACGTTATTACCACCTTATTCTTTTAGCAGAAAACGAAACGGGTTGGAAAAATCTTTTGAAGCTGGTCACAAAATCTTACCTCGATGGTTTCTACTATAAGCCGCGCATGGATAAGCAATTACTCCGAGAACACCACGAGGGGTTGATCGCACTTTCGGCATGTCTTAGTGGCGAAATTTCCCGTCTTATCTTGGCCAATCGTTACGAAGAAGCAAAAACTGTCGCACTCGATTATCAATCTATCTTTGGATCTGGCAATTTTTTTATCGAAATTGGGCATCACCCTAATATCCCCGAAACGCTTATCGCCGATAAGGGGCTCCGGCGCATTGCGAACGAAACCGGTATTCCGCTTGTCGCAACACAAGATGCACATTATTTAAACAAAGAAGATGCGCCATTTCACGACATTCTCCTTGCGGTACAAACCGGTAATAAACTCGACGACCCCGATCGCCTCACGTTAAAAAACGAAAATTTTTCACTGCGTTCACCTGAAGAGATGAACGAACTTTTTGCCGATTCCCCCGAGGCAATTACAAACACCGCACTCATTGCCGACCGCTGCAACCTTACTATTACCTTAAATAAAATTCAACTCCCCCACTTCCCACTACCCGAAGGCACTTCTCCTCTCACCTATATTCGTGCACTAATCGCCGAACGTCTACCCAAACGTTTCCCGAACCCAACTCCCGCAGTCCTTGAACGCATTGCATACGAACTCGACGTTATCGGTAACATGGGATTCTACGACTACTTCTTAATTGTTCAAGATTTTATTAACTGGGCCAAAGAACGCGGCATTGTGGTGGGGCCCGGGAGAGGCTCTGCTGCGGGGAGCCTTGTTTCATACGTACTGGGTATTACTGATGTCGACCCACTTCACTACGATTTACTCTTCGAACGCTTCCTAAATCCTGACCGTATACAAATGCCCGATATCGATATCGATATCACCGACCGCAGGCGCGATGAAGTGTTTGGTTATCTTCAAGAGAAATATGGGGTTGACCATGTTGCCCACATTATTACCTTTGGGACCATGGCAGCGCGAGCTGCAATACGCGATGTTGGGCGCGCGCTTGGCATTAGCTACGGTTTTTGCGACCGCATTGCAAAACTTATTCCATTTAATCAAGACCTTGAGGAAGCACTTCTAAACGTTGCTGAACTCAAAGAAATGTACGACAAAGAACCTGATGCAAAAAAAATTCTTGATGCAGCCAAAAAATTTGAAGGCGTTGCACGACATGCATCGGTGCATGCCTGTGGCACAGTTATTTCCAAACATCCGTTAACCGATTATTTGCCGCTCCAAAAAGCTCCTCAAGATGAGGGCGTTGTTATGACACAATTTGAAATGCACGCAGTCGAAGATTTAGGACTTTTAAAAATGGATCTTTTGGGCCTTAAAAACTTAACCACTATTGAAGACAGTCTTGCGCTTATCCTTAATAGCACTGGAGCATCTCTTGATATGCACGCCATTCCCCTCGATGATCCAAAAACCTTTGCACTGCTTCAGGCCGGAGACACCACCGGTGTTTTTCAATTGGAATCTGCGGGTATACGTCGTTATTTAAAAGAACTCAAACCTACGAGCCTTGAAGATATTGTGGCGATGGTTGCCCTGTATCGCCCTGGGCCAATGGACCTTATCCCCACCTACATCAACCGCAAACATGGCCGCGAAAAAGTAGAATATCTCCACCCTGGGCTTGTTCCAATTTTAGGAAAAACTTATGGCGTTGGCGTGTACCAAGAGCAAATGATGCGCATTGCTCGCGACATGGCAGGATTTTCGCTTGCAGAAGCCGACACGCTCCGCAAAGCCATTGGTAAAAAAATTAAAAAGTTGCTCGACGAGCAACAAGAACGACTCGTCTCTGGCATGGTTAAAAATAATATCCCGCTCCATACCGCGCAGGCCATTTGGGAACTTTTCCCACCATTCGCCCGCTATGGGTTTAACCGATCGCACGCTGTTTGCTACGCCGTCACGAGCTACCAAACCGCATATCTTAAGGCGCATTACCCAGTTGAATTTATGACGAGTCTTTTAAACGGCGACGCTGGCGACATCGACCGCACTGCATTTTTAATATCGGAGACAAAAAAATCTGGTATCAATGTACTGCCACCAGATATTAATAAGAGTAGTATTTATTTTTCTCCTCAGGAGAAAAATATTCGCTTCGGCTTGGCTGCGATTAAAAATGTCGGCGAGGCAATTGTCGGGGCTATTATTGAAGAACGTACCACGAGTGGCCCGTTCGCTGACCTTGCCGCACTCATCAATCGCGTAAAACATAAAGACCTCAATAAGAAATCTTTGGAAAGTCTTACCAAGTGCGGGGCGCTTGATAGCCTGGGCATTGAACGCAATACCATTATCCAAAATATCGATGCGATTATACAATTTAGCGGCGCCCTAAAACGCCAAGCCCAAAGCAACCAAACGGGATTGTTCTCATCTGCCCCATCGAACATGGCGCTGCGATTGAAACGTGCGCCCGATGCAACGATGCCTGAAAAACTGTTATGGGAAAAAGAATTACTGGGGTTGTATGTTTCAGACCACCCGCTGAATGTGCATCGCCCGAAAATTCTTGCAGTAAAAGCAAAAAGTGTAAAAGAAGCGCTACGCGAAAAATCAGAGCTCAATCGATTTGCATTTGCTGGAATCGTCACAAGGGTCCAGAAGATTGTCACCAAAAAGGGAACGCCAATGGCTTTTGCCATGGTTGAAGATTTCCATGACACCATTGAAGTGATTATTTTCCCTGACACATTCGCCCAAACGATGAACCTCTGGAAAGAGAATACGCCAGTATTGATGTTGGGGAAGATGTCGTGGAGAGACAGTGAGGGGAAATTCATCTGCGACCACGGGCAGCTCTTGTAGGCAATTGCATCTTGCGTCATATCGCTGCGTTGCCCCTCCTCGCAGCACCACTGCGGGTACAGCTTCGTCGGCGCTCCTAGAACTCGGCTAACACAGCTCTTCTCCTAATCCGCAATACATCAACCCCTGCCAATAGGCAGGAATCTTGCAATATTTCATCTTAAAAATTTCGGCAATAATAAAAAATCCCCGCATTGCAGGGATTAAATTACTAATGTTCTATCAGCTCTTTCCAAACCTTTCAACTGAGCTATTTTCTCTTTCCATAGATCAACATCCGCCGCGCAAGGAGCCATTATTACCCCTCCGGCATAAACCTTTTCATTGGTCGTACTTATGCGATACAACGTGTCTTCTCCAATAACCAATTTTTTACAAGGCACATCATCCTCTTCAACGTTAAGGCCCCCAACGGCGATATAAATCCGCTCACAAGTTTCAGAGACTATAGACTCACCATTCATCTTTGCCCTGAGCAAAAATTCTTTATATACACACCCCCCCACCATTCCGTAAGATGCACCATCCCTACCATCAAAGAACCACTCCTCGTCTTCATCGATTTTTGATGTAGGACTCTCATGACCGAAGAACAATTCTTTGTTCATCATTAACTCCTTCGGCAACCCATTGTGCTCAGCCCCATCATCGCTCAATGCACTACCAATATTTTCGCCTTCTTTGTCTCTAGGTTTCGGCTCATCTAAAATATTTTTCATCATCTTCTCTACACGAGGTCTTAGGAACGCACGCCTGACTTTCTGCGCATAATCCATTCCAAACGATTCCCGCGTTGCTTCCCCGATAATAATTCTACGAATCTCCTCATCGTCCGAAGATACTTTTTTATCTTCGCCCAATCTCCGACATCCCCATTCTTTTGCGATGTCAGGATTTTTACTTAACTCGTGCGCGAGTTGCTCTTTTCCGTTTACCTCCGATGTTAATACTGCAAGTCGAGCCTCAAGCTTTTCAATGTGTTGTAAGGCATCTTTCCTCCGCACATCCAACGGCTCACCAAGCGCACTAACAATTTTTGTCGATTCGGTCATTGCTTTTTCAAGGAGTTCCTTCATCTTCTCGCCCGCATCAAGCAGTTTTTTATCGGCTTCGCGATTTTTTGTTTCCGCTTCGCGGAGAATTTTTTGCGCCTCTTCAACTGCACGCACGTTCTTTTCTACCCGATCGCTGTACGCATCCTTCTCAGCCTTGTCCATATCCTCTCGAGATTTCCGAAGTTCATCACCCAACTTCATTTTTTCGCGCTCAATGGCATTCACCTCTGCCATAATGGTTTCATATTGCTTAATGAGCGCTGTTTCATTTTCCCCAACACCGAATAGCACCCCAATTGCCCGTGTCAATCTCCATTTATTACGCAAAAGTTTTGCGCGCTCTCTTGCTTCGCGCATCGATTGCGCAAACGCAACATTGTCAACCAACCGCTTACCAAATTGAATCGCGTATTGCTCGAGCAAAATTTTTATCACCACACTCTCTTCGGGGTGCGCATCGAAGTACTCTCTGACCGACTCAACCCCTTCAACGCTCGCATTATTTAGTACATCAACAATCTTCGCCCTCATGCCCATATGTAAAAGATCGTTCGGGACCATATCCAGATTTTTACGCAAATATGTTATGCAATCTTCGAGTTCCTTAGGTTGAATCGCTACCGGTACAACTGCTTCACTCGCAGTTTGCATACCACCTTCATCGGGTCATTGCCCCACTCCCGCTACTCTCTCCATCGCCCCGTCTCCTTGATTTCGCTATGCGTTATGATCCGTCCATTATCATACCCGTTCCTTCAAAATTTCGCAACTCTCAATATTTGGAAGTCCGACTTCCAAATATTATTCGAGTGCCAAATCTTTGATGTGCTCGAAATTCATTGAGTGCAGCCAGACCTCCATAGCATTACGATATCCACTCGTTCCACCAAAGAAATTTAATAAGAAATCTCTTTGTGTCACTGAAGGAAAATTTTTTATGCCACAATAATCAATATGGCTACTCCAGCGGTAACTACGCAGAAAATCAATCGCCTTCTTTGCGTTCTTCAATTTTCGCTCACGCCAGGTTGGCGCCTGTAAATCCAATGGATTGAAGTGAATATAGTACGGTAAATGGATAAAATGCTTTTCGTCTTTTATCACGATCGCCTTATATTTTCCCATAAACAACACTCCTCGATGTTCGTATTTTGTATTGAAATAATTCGTATATCCCGTGTTCAGTTTCTGCATAAATTTGGCCATCCCGCCATCACTTCGTGGGCGCACTAAGAGGTGATAGTGGTTGGGCATAAGCGTAAACGCCAATAACTCAACCAATAATTTCCGCGGTTCCCTCTGTCGCACAATATTTGGAAGTCCGACTTCCAAATATTGTTGCGTGAGTTGTGGTGATTTTTTATTCGCAAAAATATAGTTCAGATTCGGTGCTGGCGCTTCATCATTAAACTCAAAAAGATCATGCACAAAGCGCAGGTAGTCCTTTTCGGACTGAAATATCCTTCTCCCCTCAACACCACGATTCACCACATGATATATATTCCCTTCAATAATTTTTTCTCGCATAATCGTGCATTGTACCGCACAATCTCAATATTTGGAAGTCCGACTTCCAAATATTGAGATTGTGCGGTACGCCAATGTTTGTGTATAGTAAACATATTATGAAAGATCAAAAAAAGTCTTTGTTACTTCTCCCAGCCGAACAACTCGAACGAGTGCGCCACTCACTCGCGCACCTTATGGCTGCGGCGGTATTAAAGCAATTCCCCGATGCAAAGCTCGGCATCGGTCCTGTGATTGACGACGGATTTTATTACGATTTTAAATTACCACGCACCCTTACCCCAGAAGACCTCGTAACTCTTGCCGCAACCATGCGTGAACTTGCAGCACAAAAATTACCGTTTACAAAAAAAATAGTAACTCCTGCGATTGCAAAAAGATTATTAAACAATCAACCGTTTAAATTAGAATTAGCCGCAGAATTACAGGCAGCGAAAAAATCTCTGAGTTTTTACGAAACTGGCAAAGACGTCTTTAAAGATCTATGCGCTGGCCCACATGTGAAAAATACTTTCGAAATCGACCTTGAAGCATTCAAGCTTACAAAAATCGCTGGAGCATATTGGAGGGGCGACGCAAAACGCGATCAGTTACAACGTATTTACGGCGTTGCGTTTTCTTCGAAACAAGAACTTGACGACTATCTGCGCCTGATGGAAGAAGCGCAAAAACGCGACCACCGCAAACTCGGAAAAGATTTGCAACTTTTTATGATCTCGGACGAGGTTGGCCCAGGACTCCCATTGTTCTACCCACACGGCGCAATACTTCGCCGCACGGTTGAAAATTTTATGATCGAACTCCAAGAACGGCGCGGCTATGAACCAATTTGGATCCCCCACATCACCCGCGGCGAACTCTATAAAATTTCTGGCCACTTAGAAAAATATGACGCGCTCTATCCACCGATGCAACTCAAGGACGAAGATGCATACTACATTAAACCCATGAACTGCCCACACTTCATGATGCTGTATAAAAGTACTCCGCATTCATACCGCGAACTCCCCGTGCGCTGGACATGCACCACTACCAATTATCGTTATGAAAAAAGCGGAGAACTTTCGGGGCTTACACGTGTACGCGCATTAACCCAAGACGACTGCCATGTATTTGCGACGCCTTCACAAATCGAAGGTGAGATTAACTTAATGCTCGATATGATTTCCGAAGTATATGCTACGTTTGGGTTTAACGATTTTTGGGTGTGCATTTCAACGCATGACCCAAAGAATAAAACGAAATATATTGGCGACCCCAAGACATGGAAAGCCTCTGAGGAAATACTCATGAAACTCATTAAAAATCGGGGGTGGAAATATGAAATTGGCATTGGCGAAGCGGCGTTCTATGGGCCAAAGCTTGATTTTATTTTTAACGATGTGTTGCGCCGCGAATGGCAACTCTCAACCATACAGCTTGATATGAATCTCCCGAAACGATTTGCTTTAACTTATATCGATGAAACTGGGGCTGAGGCACAGCCGGTTGTTATCCACCGTGCAATCTTGGGATCCACCGAACGATTTTTGGGAATCCTCATTGAACATTTTGCCGGCAAGTTCCCGCTCTGGCTTGCACCACTCCAGGTACAAATTCTTCCGGTTAGTGAAAAATTTATTGACTATGGGAAAACCGTTCTTGGAGCACTTCGGGCTACAAACCTACGTGCCTCGCTCGACCCCGCCAACGAAACACTCGGCAAACGTATTCGCGCTGCACAACTCGCACAAATTCCTTATATTTTAATTGTTGGCGACAAAGAAGTGCAGGCACAAACAGTAAGTGTGCGTCATTCTGCTAAAGGGGACTTGGGCGTGATGGGTGTTGAGGTGTTGATTCAAAAACTTGAAACAGAAAATAAAACACGATCGCTAAATTAACTCCAAGATGTGGGCAAGGCATATATTTTCTCACTAAGTCTTCGACTCGGACAAATCAACTTGTTCTTCGCGTAAAATATAACAAAAATTTGAACTCGCCCTCCGGCTTCGACACGCTCAGCCTTCGGAACTCACACATCAAATTTTTGCTTATTTTCTTGCTCAGCACTTCGTTGATTTGTTACCCTCGTCTCCGACAATCGTTCAAATAATATATGCCTTGCCCACTCTGTGTATGTATGTATGCGTACACGCATACAAAAAACTCCATCGCTTGATGGAGTTAGAGGCTATTCATCTGCGCGTTCGAGAATAATAAATGCTTGGAGCTTGTCATTCTCGTCATATGCTTCAAGTGTTATTTCAGTGACAATTACCTGCCCATCAATACGCTCGAACTTCGGGATAATGGAGAACTTCCCCTGCTGCAATTGGTGCCACCATTTCCCATAACGTATTGCTATAAGCATTCGATTACTATTTTTTAACCCCCATTCCTTCAGCAATACTCCTTGGCCAAAAAATTCTACGGTTTTCCCCTCAAGGTTATGGCGCTCATCTTCATACACCCGGACTATACCCACACGTATCCGGGAATCACTACTGCCCATCGGCAACAATGCAGTCTCGTAATCGCATGCGAACGATCTCACGTCTTGATCTTTAATCTCCAAACTTTTCTCTAGTTCATTGACCGTCGCATGTAAATCGATAGTGATGTGTAACCCAAAAATTTTCGTGGACTTCCAAGAGTCTCCATCTTCAAAGTCAGGTACGGCGCTCGTGTCGCTCATTACTGTGGCTCCTCCAATTTTACGTATGTACCCCTGGGAATTCGTAGCACGTAGCCATCACCCCAACCACCGCCGGGCAATGCGAACAACATATTTTTCCAGCCAGGTACTGTGCGCAAGATATAGTACTCTTCGACTGCATCTATGCGATCTTCTTCAACGATTGTTACCTCCGGTGCATTGTGCCATATTTTTTTATCACCCTTTCTGTACCAATACTTTGATGCCATCTCATAGACATAAATACTTCGCGAGTCATTTGCTACTTTTAATTTCTTTAATTGCTCATCAGCCCCACTTTTCACGCGCTCTCTCTCCAGTAACGGACTCACTAAGGCTCCACATAAAAACGTCAACATAACTACACACAACATCGTAATAATGAATGCTGAGAAAAATGTAAATCTTTTCAACAAAAGAATCTTCAGTGGTAGTGGCTCCGCCAAACTTTCCGACTTTGACTGTTCGGCTCTCAGCCGAAACAATACGACAAATCCCAACATCATTCCCACGACAAACCACAGCATACGTTTCTCCCTTTTCAAAGATCAATATCATCGTAATGCACGACGACATAAAATACAAACCGCCTAAACTAATCTTTTTACGATTTCCTGCAGCAGCTGCGGGTTCCCCTTACCATGCAACGCTGCCATCGATTTACCAACCAAAAATTGTAGTGCTGCGACTTTGCCATTTTTTACATCAGCGACCGCCGCTGGGTTTTCTGCGATGACTTTCTTCACTATTAATTCGAGCGCAGAAATATCTGAAACTTGGGCCATGCCTTCGCGCTCCAACAGCACGTGTGGCTCTTCACCAGTTTCTACCATTTTACGAAGTAAATCTTTTGCACCGCGACTTGAAACTTTTCCCTGTGCGATCAAGACTATAAGATCTGCAAATTTTTCAGGCGTAACACTCGTACTGCGCACCGTTTCATCGCGTTCTTTTAATAACCCCCAAAAATCTGAAGTAAAATAATTCAATAACATTCTTTTCGCTTCAACGGTTTTCCCAATTTCTTCAATCCCCAATTCTGAGATTGCACCCTCGAAATACGCTGCGACTTCGTGATCGTCAACTAAAATATCGGCTTGCGCAGATGTAATGCCATACTCACGGACAAAGCGTTCGCGTTTTTCTTCGGGGAGTTCGGGTAGTTCTCTTTTTAATTTATTGATATCGATGTCACTCATCGAAAATACTATTGGCGGTAAATCGGGCTCAGGAAAATAACGGTAATCGTGCGCCTGCTCCTTGCTGCGCTGACTTACCGTTTTTTGTTTTGCTTCGTCCCAGCCACGCGTCTCTTGATGAATTTTTTCACCCTTCTCCAGCGCCTCTTCTTGGCGCTTCAGCTCAAATGCGATCGCACCCTCAACCGCCTTAAATGAGTTTAAATTCTTTACCTCCACTTTTGTGCCTAGTGGATCGTTCGCGTGCTTCCGTACCGAAATATTTGCTTCAACGCGCATCTGACCCATATCCATATCAGCGCTTGACGCACCAAGATAACGCAAGATGCGTTGAAAATCTTTCGCAAATGCGCTTGCTGTTTTTGCATCATTTATCTCGGGCTCGGTTACGAGCTCCATTAATGCACGGCCCGCGCGATTATAATCAACAAGACTTCCTTCGCTCGCGCCCACGCCATGCGTAAGACTCCCAGCATCTTCTTCAAGATGCACCCGTGTAATATGTATCCCATTTAACATACCACCAGAAACTATGGGCTGATCATACTGCGAAATCTGGTAACCCTTGGGGAGATCGGGATAAAAATAATTTTTGCGGTCAAACTTCGTACGGTTAGAAATTTTGCCATCTAGTGCCAAGCCAATTTTTACCATTAACTCTATTGCTTTTTTATTAATCGTAGGAAGCGTACCGGGGTGCCCAGTGCAAATAGGGCAAATATTCGCGTTGGCGTGGTGCTCGGCAATATCATTCAAACAATCGCAAAACATTTTGGTTTTTGTGTTGAGTTCGGCGTGGATTTCTAAGCCGATGGTGGGGAGGTATTTCATATTATTTATTATGTCTAAGAATAGATGATACGGCAAATTTTTTATTGTATGCGTTGCATCCAAATATTTCACAGTCAGCCTGCGCAGCGATAGTGACAAATAGCCGAGTGAAGAGGCAAGAAATACACAACAATTTAATGTATGAGTTCCGAAATCACGCCATATGGCGTGGTGGAGGGCGAGTTCAAATTGTTGTGATACTTCTTACGATGAACGAAAGCTATTTGTCTATCGCGAAGTGGCTGACGAGAAATATTTGGATGCAACGCATAAGTATAAGCAACAAAAAACTATGACGTTTGTCATAGTTATGTTACTCTCCCTCTTTACTCCTTCTTTCTCAACATTGCCCGCGTATCTTTGCAAATATAAACACATACATTCGCAACCGCACAAACCGCCATTAGACCCATTAAGAGCACGAAAACAACCATTGCTCCATCGACCAAGGACATTATTCCATCCTCCTAATGATCTCAAACCAGACTAACAGCTTTCTGTAGTTTTTGCAATGTCCAAAATGTCGGCCAACAATCCGCCGGCCGTGACTTCTGGCCCAGCGCCGGGGCCTTGAATGATGAGCGGGCGATCGGCGTAACGACGGGAGGTTAGCGCGATAACATTGTCGCCTTCGGAACCATAACCAACATCGCCTTCCGTAAGTAATTCTAACCCAACTTTTGCTACGATCTTCCCACGTTCATCTCTATATAATTCTGCAATATATCCATAGCGTTCGCCTCTACGTTTCGCGGTTTGCACCATACGAATCCACGCGTCTTCGTAATCATCGAATGCATTTATTGCTTCGTCGATACTTTTTGTGCTTCGCGCTTCTTCTGGCACCAAATTTGCGACCTCAATATCAGCAAGCTCCAACGAGAGACCAATTTCTCGAGCGAGTACCAACAATTTACGCGCGACATCCATGCCACCCAGATCTTCGCGGGGGTCGCGTTCAGTATAACCCAATCGCATTGCTTCTCGGATCGCTTTATTCCACGTCATATCTTTTACCGTCGCAAGTTGATGCATAATAAATCCCAATGTCCCCGAAAGGGAGGCACGAATTTCAAAAATGCGCTCACCGCTTTCTTGCAGGCGCCGAATGACTGGAATAATCGGGAGTCCACCCCCAACGTTTGTGGTGTAGCGAAATTGCGCTTTACCGATTTTAGCACTTTCACGAATTTTTTGATACAAGGCATATGATCCGGTATTCGCTTTTTTGTTTGCCGCAACGACGTCTACGCCAGACTGAAGCAATCTTGGATACTCCGCCGCTACTTCAACACTCGCGGTACAATCAACAAAAATGCTACGACGATGAGGCATGGCTTCTCCGTCTTTCAATATTTTCTCCACAAAAACCAAGTGTGTCGGCTTACCTCCACACGCCCGACCACCTCCCTCCTGCTCTAAATATTCAGACAACCCCCAGTCATTGTGATCGTTTGGAATACCCCCACTTAAACACCATTCTAGCGCCACTCCGTTGGAATCGTCGTGAAATAATATCTTTTTACTATTACCGATACCCGCCAGTACGAGAGGGAAAATCGTTCCATGTTGCTGATATCTTTCCCTTAACTCAAATATTAGTGCCCAACCGACCTTGCCAAGCCCCAAAATGTAGAGATCAACAAATCTTTTGTCCTTCATCTTATCACTCCTGCGAAAGTCAATGAACTCCCATTAGTTAAACAAAAAAAAGTTGCGTTATGCAACTTTTAGCTATTGTAGGATTTTTTCTACCACCGATATCACTTCACTCTGCACCGTTTCGATTGGTTGATTCGCATCGATGCAATACCATGGGCCAAAAAACTTTCGTTCAATCATCCACGCATATCCCTCATGCACTCGAGTATGAAAGGCCAAATCTTCGCCTTCAATCCTATCGATGCCATTTTTTCGATGTTCGGCAGCAATACGCGCTAATCCAATTTCTGGAGGAAGATCAAGATATACTACACCATCAAAGATTTGCTTACTTTCAAATATCTCATGACTATGTAACCCCATCACCTTCTCCCATATTAAATCTGAGAGCTGCAATGCAACCTCTAATAACTCCTCTCTATTGCGTCCATATACTTGATATGCAATTGTTGATGGATCCGCACGCTCACAAATTACGTTTTTACCAGCAAGAAGTGCTGGCCCAATAAGTTCATTTACGTGCTGTGCGCGCGAAGTATAAAAGAGCAACATCTCGGTAAGCGGCGTAACTGCGGCACTACGCGGATCTAATAGGACATCGCGAATCACCTCTGCCATTGGGGTGCCACCAGGTTCACGAGTAAAAACCATATCATCTCGTCGCCCTTTATAAAAATTTTTCAATGCGCTAATACAGCCCCCCTTACCTGCGCCATCGACACTTTCTAGAATAATAAGTTTGCCGCGCATGATGCCACCCACCATTACGACTTTATTCACTATAGCATAATCACCCGCAAAAAATCTCCGCGTGATGCGAAGATTTTTTGCGTGGACCCGACGAGATTTGCACTCGTTTCTCCGTGTGTCAAGGACGGCATTCTACTACATGAACTACAGGCCCAGATCCACGCATAATCAAAAAAGCCCCTGCGGGCTTTTTTGGTGACACACGGAGTGTCCGTAGTTCATACGGATACCATCCTATATTCGTATTCTACCAAGGTATCACGCCTAAAGTCAAATGTCTGTCTCTTTTATTCTTCAACAGTAATTCCCATATTTCTTGCCGTGCCTGCGATAATTTTCATTGCGGCGTCGATATCGTTTGCGTTTAAATCTACCATTTTCTTTTCTGCGATTTCGCGGAGATCTTTTTGTGTAACTTTCCCCACTTTCTTACGATTCGGTTCACCAGAACCCTTTTCAATACCGGCTGCTTTGCGGAGCAGCGCTGATGCTGGCGACGTCTTTAGCTTAAACGTAAATGAACGATCTTCGTAAATCGTAATTTCGGCTGGCACAATGTCGCCTATCATCGTCTTTGTTGCCTCGTTAAATTCCTTACAAAAACCAGCGATGTTAATGCCATGTTGACCAAGTGCAGGCCCAATTGGAGGTGCTGGGTTTGCCTTACCGGCTTCAATTTGTAATTTTAATACTGCTTTTATTGCTTTTGCCATAGTAGTATTCGCACCATGCCTACCCGCCTCGCTTCGCCGAAGTGGCTACCTGCCTGCCGGTAGGCAGGCGCGAAGGCGATGCAGGCAGGATTAGCGCTTTGCTATATTTTCTGCACCTGTAGCGAATCGAGCTCTACCACTGTATCACGCCCAAATATTGGAATCAAGACCTTCACCTTCCCACGCTCAATATCAATCGCAGAAACCTTTGCGTCGTTATCTTTAAACGGACCGTCGATAATTTTAATTGCATCACCTTCCATTAAATCGATTGTAAATTTCTTTTCGTTCCCCTCACCCATGCGAGCCATGAGACTACCCACCTCCTCTTCGGACAAGGGCGCTGGCGTTGTACTGTCAGAGCCCACAAAGCCCGTAACGCGCGGAGTATTGCGAACCACATACCACGAGTCGTCGGTTAAAAACATATCCACTAAAATATACCCGGGGTAAATCTTTTCCTCTATTGCGCGGCGCTTACCGTTTTTTACCTTAATCTTTTTTTCTTTGGGCACGATAACATTAAAAATTTTATCGCCCATTGTAAGAGACTCAACGCGTTGCTTTAAATATCTTGCCACTGCATCTTCATAGCCGGAATAGGTATGAATGGCATACCAATGTCTTTCTGGTTGTTTTTCTGTTTTAAGCATAGAGTTTAATCGATACCAACTTATCCGATTAATTTACCAAGCAAGAATGCGAACAAGAAATCGAATGCACCTAAAAACGCTGCGACCACCAACGACATAATTACTACCAATGTAGTTAAGCGTATAGTTTCTTGTGCGTCTGGCCAATTAACACGCTGGAATTCTAAGCGCGTATTTTCGAAAAATGATTTAATGCTTTGCACCATAATATTTTTTATATAATAGCGGTTACAATATTAGAAGTCAAACATCTAAGTTCTTTACCGACAACGCATGTGTTTGAATGAAGTCTCTGCGCGAGGGTACATCTTCGCCCATTAATACATCGAACATTTTATCGGCTAACACTGCATCGGCAATTTGGACCTGCTTTAACACCCGAACTGCGGGGTCCAAGGTCGTTTCCCACAACTGATCGGGGTTCATTTCGCCAAGACCCTTGTATCGCTGTACGCTTAATTCTTTTTCACTATCACCTTTCAACTGTTTTATTTTTTGTTCTTTTTCCGCATCGTTGTAGGCATAAACGATTGTCTTACCTTTTTGAATTCGGTACAGCGGTGGTTGTGCAATATATAAATGACCACGCTCAATAACCACTGGGAAATGTCGGTACAACAATGTTAATAGCAATGTACGAATATGCGCGCCGTCCACATCGGCATCGGTCATTAAAATGATTTTATGATAACGTAGCCGCGAAATATCGAAACTTTCTGCGATTGCCGTACCCATCGCAATAACTAATGCTTTTACCTCGTTCGATGAAAGCATTTTGTCGATTCTCGCTTTTTCAACATTCAAAATTTTTCCCTTCAATGGGAGAATTGCTTGAAATTTACGATCTCGTCCTTGCTTGGCGCTATTGTGCACAAACACCCCGGATGCGAGCGCAAAATTATGAGTTTCTAACACCTCGATGTCGTAGACGTCAATAAGCTCTTTCACGATAATAATTTCTTTAATCTTGTGATTGTATAATGCCACTGCTTCTTTAAGGTTCGTTTCGTTTCCATTAAAAAATCTATTGATGATCGTTTCGTAACGTAATAGATTTTTATTATTTGTCTTGCGACGCATGACCTCATACTCATCCACCGCCACCACCTTCGTTTGCTCGTATATCGCACGCAGCGCCTGCATCGCCTTATGATAATATGTTTTATCGTAGGCTTGTTTACGTTTTGCACGAAATTCTGGAGTCCACTGCTCCTTTGTTTTTGAACTTCTCCAAATTTTTAATGCTTCGTCACCCCATTGTTTCGTCGCTGCTCGTGATAATTCGTTTCTTTTCTCTGGATGTTTTTCGAAATATGCATGAACTTTTTGCGCTTGTTGCTCACGATTTTTTGCATCTGCCCAATACGCACGCTGCGCTTCGTTTAATTTTTGTTGTGACTGTTCCCGATATTGCGCATTACGATAATAAAAGGATAGAAACTGTTCTGACATAAACTTTTTATATGCTACGCTTTCCCACTGCTTCTTTGCTCGCTCGCTTAATATTCCACGCATCGCGAACATTTTTTCTTGAATCTTCTTCTTGAATTCTGGAGTGCTACGCATGACTCGTAATTTTTCAAGCACGTCAGGATGCCGTAATGTTTTTTCGGCCATTACACGATGTGTCTGGAGATGACTTTCTTTTGAGAGTCGCTGAATATTTTCTGGACTATTATTTTTCTTATTAAAATCGACGTGGTGACGATGTGACCCTGCGTCAACTGTGTATTTTTTGTGTTCGATATTATATTTATCGGCTAGGCAGTGAGTAAAAACATACCCGTTACTCGATGGATCATAAACCATTTCGTATCCTTCGATTGTTATCCACCCACCAATCGCGGAATATTTCCTACATAAAGGCATGAGCGAATCGTATGTAGTAAGATTTTTCGCTTCTCTAAAACTGCCATCCCTTAACATGAAGAGGTGGTCTGGGGTGCAAATAATTTCTTCGTTGTTGTCCAGCACGACTTTAATCACGCTCGCACTCTCTTTCGTGCGACGAGCATGCTGAATTTTTCCAATACCAATAACCCCATTGCTTTTCATGGTATAACAATAATTTTTAATTCCTCTTTTTTCTTCCTCGAATAACTCAACAAAAGAAAGGTTTCGACCGTCAGCAAGTGCAACTTTTGTGTCTCCAGAGAAACAACCTCCGGCGGAATCTCCTTCCACAACAAATAACTCTGACTCTTCAGGGTTGCGACTTGAACAATCGGCAAGTTTCCCAGGAAGCGTTAAGCCCTCTAATGCACCCTTCCTAAGCACTGTTTCTTTTGCTGCCTTTGCCGCTTTACGCGCTTTTGCAGCCAAAAGACACTGCTCTACAATACGACGCGCATCGGTGCCATACCTTTCCAAGAAATCTTTTAACGATTCCCCGACCACCGCCTCTACTGCGGTACGTGCCTCAGTATTCCCTAATCTCGCCTTTGTTTGCCCCTCAAACTGCGGTTCGCGAATTTTTACCGAAACAACGGCAACCAACCCTTGCCGCACATCGTCGCCAGTTAAATTGTCGTCAGCGGCTTTAATGTAATTATTGGCACGGGCATAATCGTTTACCACGCGCGTAAGCGCAGAACGAAAACCGGTAAGGTGTGTACCGCCGTCGGTCGTATAAATATTATTTGCGAAACTTAATTCGCGAGCTTCGATTTCGTCGTTATAACGAAAGGCAACCTCCACGCCCATATTCTCATATTCTTTATCGACATAAAACGAGGTCTCTTGGAGCAATTTTTCAGTGCTACTTAAATAATTAATAAACGACAGCAACCCTCCATCGAAATAAAAACCGTGATACTCGAGTTTATTCTCGTCGCGTCGATCAATGATTTCTAATTTAATACCTTTGGTGAGATATGCTTGCTGACGCAAGTGGTCTACCACGCGCTTATAGTCGTATTCTATGTTAGGGAAAATAGTTGGGTCCGCCTGAAATGTTACCTTTGTACCATTGTATTCGGACTTCCCTATTTTTTTTACTTTGTATTGTGGAACCCCCCGTTTATATTCCTGCACATACAGCACACCGTCACGCGAAACTTCAACTTCGAGATGTGTTGAAAGTGCATTCACGACCGACACACCAACGCCATGTAGCCCACCCGAAACCTTGTACGACTCGCCACCAAACTTTCCACCTGCATGGAGTTTTGTCATTACGGTTTCCAGTGCGGAGACTTTTGTTTGTGCGTGAGTTTCAACTGGGATACCGCGACCATCGTCAGTTACTGCAACTTTGTCTTCTGGTAAAAGTTCTACACGAATCGTTTTCGCATGTCCCGCCATTGCCTCGTCGATCGAGTTGTCGACGACCTCCCAAATTAAATGGTGTAGACCATCGATACCGGTTGTACCAATGTACATACCTGGACGTTTACGCACTGGCTCTAAGCCCTCCAGCACATAAATATCTTTCGCGGTGTAACTTTCGCCTGTTTTCTCCTCTATTTTCTTTAATTTTTCTTCTTTTTTTGCTGCCATAAGAATACTATAATTGTAGCAAATTTCTCGTCGATACGCAAACAAAAAAGCCCCTTATGAAGGGGCTAGTTCGATGTCGTCCATGCGCTCTACAAGTTCAAGTAATGTACTGCAATACGTACAACGATTTCTATGCGCAATTGATTTCTGCCGCATCGGATCGCTCAACTCAAATGTCCCATATCGTAGCAACTGCACAAATGATAAACATTCGCTTTCTTTCCGGTTCGTTCGAGATTCTTTAAAGGTCTCGAGAATTTCTTCGGTGGCCGTGCCACGGTCTAGGGCTATCGCATCGATAATCGCTTCAAGTTTCTGCACCGGCATATCGAGCAATACGATAAACCTCAACAAGCGCTGACAGTACTTACACTCTTTACTGTGTGCAATCTTTTCTGGTGTTAACTTTTCCCAAATCCCCACCAACTCGCTCATCGCGACACACAATGCACCTACTTTCGTATTTGCGATTCCATCGTCGTATACTTCAACGAGCTCTCGCATGGTGCAGCCCACACGACTGGCATTTCTCCGTAAGTGATTGCGTAAACGGCGTGCGTCGAATACCGACATTTCCCACCTCTATGAGACTCCTACTCTCAACATAGAATTATACCGTCAGAGCTGCAAGTCCAAAAACCCCGCATTGTGCGGGGTAGTCTTATTTTTTCGGCAATATACGTTTTGGTTTTGGAATGCTCGCGAGATAGAAAGAGCGCAACTTTCTCCAGCGAAGAACTTCTTCCGTCCATACTGCCACATCATCTCGCTTCACTTTCTCTTTTAGTATAGTGTGCCCCTTGTCGCCGTCAGTCACAAGAATTTCCTCTTCCCATACTGGTACAAGAATTACAACCTTACTATACCACCTCCCGTCTTCGTCGAGTGCCCCAGTCGCACGAATAGACGTTAACATCTTACCGTCTATCCGCTTCTCCACTGTCACATTATAAACATCAACGGCTATCGTGCTCCTCCTTGAGCTGCCTTCGGGATCGGCAAATACCTGAATTTCTACAAATGGAAAAAATCCAGAGGAATAATCAATTGGCTCGTAGAGCGGGAGTTCAAAGTCGACGTTCCGTGCGATCTTTTTCTCATCTGCGCCGCTTATTGGTACTGCGACAATTAAGAAAAGACCCGATGCTATTAGAAAAATACATTTTGTAAAATACCCAGATCTTACACTATCCATTATTTCTTACCTCCTCTCACGCGTAGCCGCCCATACAATGGGAATGACTCAATTGCGATAACAATAAATAACGTCCACCACATCACCATAACGTTCATCGACTCTCCCCTTTCGTTTTTTCGGTTTCAGGTTTCGCTGCTTCTTCTCGGTGCACTGGCGAAATCCGACCAGTGAACCGAGCAGCGGAATCACGCAACTGCCGCAAAATTTGCACTGCCTCATCGGCATTGACACGAACTTTCGCAGCGTCCATTTGCGCCTGTTCTAATCCCTTTCTCATCACCACCATTTCATGATACATCTCCCAACACGTCAGCGCGCATACGATAACCGCCGCAAACAACGCTATCTGCCACCATTCCAATTTACGTTCCATGATCCGCCCCCCCCTTAAAGAGCTGGCCGCCTATCACTAAACGACTATGCAATATAGTAATATAACGATCGGTAAAACGCAAATTTTTATTGGTAGAACAAGAAACTCGCCAATGAGGTGAGCATTATTGCTAGCGCGGAGTAGGAACAACCCTCCGCGGAACGGATTTTCGCTCTTGTTCATCAAGATATTCCTTACGCTCACTTCGCCATTTCTCCAACTGCCCTTCCCACAGTTGCACATCTTCAGCAGGGACAAGCAGCGTTGCGGTGCGATGCACCACAAAACCGAACTTTACCGTTGTTAGCGACTGGCCATCGCCCCGAGCAACAACCATGACCTTTTCTCGATTAACCCTAGTCCGAAGCTCACGTCCAGCAACGCTAAAACTAACGTCATCAATAAAATCATAGTGGGCTGGCATTTCCTTAAGTGCATACTCCTTGATCGGCAATGTCTCAAATATCCACCCCATTGTTTCCCACGTAAATACGCATATCAAACCAAGTATGAGGCATGCCCAAAAAAGATTCTTGATCGTGGCCATGCGCTACACCCAATTACATGAAAGAACTCATCGCACTGTACCATGCCACCCTCCACAATGCAATTCCAGTCTTGTACAAGGGCGCATTCTTCCCGAACGGATATCGTTTCGAGAAACATCTCAAAACGGAAATACCAACAAAACATCGAGCGTAGAACAGCGGGCATGCCTCTCTAGGGATTTGTCGGAGGCGATTCGGCATGGTCTCCGATCGCAATCGGAGCGAATCGCCGAGGCTTTAAGGCCGGAGGCTCGCGCTTAGCCGACGAGCCGGATCCCGGAAGGAACATGCCCGCTGTTCGAACGAAAAAAATCGTTCTGTTTTTGTGAGTACGATATCCGTTCGGGGAGACGCGAACATTCCTCTACTATCGTATCTCCACGCCAAATTGCACCACTAATGCTTCTTGAATCTTTTTCGTCTCATTATTTACTTCAATGTCGGTTAACGTACGATTAGGGCACAAAAACACAATACGGAATGTAAAACTTTTTCTATCGCTCCCTAACTTTTTTTCGTCAACAAAATAATCAATAAGGTCGATGTCGTCGATCAGTTTTGGACTGATATCCTCCATGAGTTGCATCATATCCCCTACTCGCACTGCTTGTGGCACCAAAAGCGAAATGTCGCGCATGATACTCGGATATTTTGCGATGGGCTCGTATTCGCGTACTCTGCTCACTAATTCTTCCAAGTGTTCAACGTCGAATTCTGCAACTGCAATATATCGCTCACCCTCTCCCTTTATCGAACTTAGATCCCCCAAAACATGGCTGCCTGACTCTAAGCGCAACGCGTGACGCCCATCTGGAACCCAATCGTATTCTACTAAACCCAATGCCTGGAGTAATGCGTCGCACATACCCTTCAGTATCAGTAATTGGTTTCCCTTGCCCCCCACCGCAAGCCCGACGTTTGTATGTTCTACTACACCCACCCCTCCATCCGTTTTAAACACCTTACCCACTTCACCTATGCGCACGTGCTCTCTGTGACGAAAATTTGCGACTACATTTTTTAGTAGGT
>CAYJQG010000002.1:0-4587 GCA_964372325.1 uncultured Candidatus Saccharibacteria bacterium | reverse complement strand
CGATCTAACGTTTGCCGTAAATACGTAAAATCGCTGCTTATCGGGTTCTCCAACAACACCCCCCCCACACCCTCATGTTCGGATTCTTCTTTGTTTACAAAAGAATAATTATATACCTCACTAAAACCAAGGTTTACGAGCACACTGCGTAATTTTTCTTTAAATAATACCTGCTCGTTATGTACGCTCGGCTTTAGCGCCACCTGTGGGGGAACTGCAGGAAGTTTATTGTATCCGTACAAACGTACAATTTCGTCGACCAAATCTTCGAACCGTTCGATATCGGTGCGTTCAACCGGGGAGGTTACCATACTCCCTTTTATACCGAACCCTAAGCGTTTTAAATATCCAAGCGCTTTTGTTTTTGGCAATTCAAAACCTGCACATTTTGCAAATGCGACTTCGTCGAATTTCAATACTACTGGCTTTGCTTTTTTGGGATAACTATCAATGAGCCCACCCTTACGCCCACCGCAAGTCTCAACCAATAACTGCATCGCCCTCTCTATCCCAATTGCAGCGAGCGCAGGCGACAGATTATGCATGAATCGTTGCGCGGCATCGGTTTGCAACTTCAATCGCTTTGCAGTTTTATAGACTGCAACCGCATCAAAATTTGCTGCCTCTATAATAATATGCCGAGTGTGCCTCGTAACTTCCGCGAATCGCCCGCCCTTAATACCCGCAATCGCTAATGCGCGATCACCATCTGCAATTAAGAGGTCGTCAACAACGAGCTCAACATGCACGCCGTCTAATGTTTCCATTTTTTCTCCAGCCCTTGCCCGACGAACAACAATATTTTTTACCTTATCAGCGTCAAATGCGTGCAGCGGTTGCCCAACCTCAAGCATGACGTAATTCATCACGTCTACCACCGCATTAATTGGTCGCAGGCCGCAGGCTATTAATACTTCTTGCAACCATACGGGTGAATTCCCCACCGCTAGAAATTCCATGTATCGCCCCATATAGCGACTGCACAATGCGTGCTCCTCAATTTTTATTGTGAGTTCTGGGTCGCGCAATGCTTTTGTTATTTTTTTATTATTTAACTTTGGCCACGCAACCTTACTGCCTAACACCGCCGCAATTTCGCGAGCAATACCCCAATGCGATGCGGCATCTCCAAACCGGTTTGGTAGTACCTTCATATCAACCGTATCGCCCTCAACACTCTCGACCTCAAAAACATGGGTCGTTAATATTTCGACAAGCTGATCTTTACTTTTTAACGCGGGTACGAGTTTTTTTAATAATTTATAAGAAAATTTCATATTAGAATTGCTTCAAAAATCTCAAGTCGTTTTCATAAAACATTCTGATATCGGGAATGCCATATTTAATCATCGCAATGCGCTCCAGGCAAAGCACAAAGGCAAACACAAGTACAAATTTGGGATTATATTTAACTGCGTCGAACACCTTTGGGTGCACCATACCAGCGCCCATTACTTCAAGCCACTTCCCCTTCAACTGAATGTCCACTTCTAGCCCTGGTTCCACGAACGGAAAGTAACTCGGACGAAACCGAAGTTCGATTTTACCATTAAATAACTTCTTAAAAAATTCGGTGATGATGTATTTAAAATTTGCGAGCGTTACATCGGGGCCAACCATTAACCCCTCTACTTGATAAAAATTAATTTCGTGCGACGCGTCGATCGCCTCAAACCGAAACACTCGGCCGGGCACAATAATTTGGAACGGCGGCTCGTGTGTTTCCATATACCGAATTTGTACTGGGCTTGTATGAGTACGCAGCAACAGCTTGTCGCGAAGCGCATATTGCATATCGCCATCGTTGCGATTTGCGATTTGCGATTTGCGATTTGCTAAATCCTTTATCCAAAACGTATCCCACATATCTCTTGCGGGGTGCCCAGATGGAATATTCAACGCATCAAAATTATAGTGTTCGGTTTCTACCTCCGGTCCCTCCACGACTGCAAAATTTAAATCGGTAAATATTTTCTTAATTTCAGTACAAACAATAGTTAAAGGGTGTAAGTGCCCTACTTGGACTTTGCGCCCTGGCATTGTCGTGTCAACCAATGAAGCTTCACCCACGCCTTGCTGCAATTCTTTCTCTTTCCACGTTAATGCTTCCTCGAGCTCGGTTCTTAAATTGTTCGCCTCTGGACCGAATTTCTTTTTCTCTTCAATCGGTAAATCTTTAAGCGACCGCAGAAACATAGTGAGCTCTCCCTTGCGCCCAACAAAACGCACGCGAATATCTTCAAGTTCGCTTAGACTCTTCGATTCCTCGATTGCTTTTGATGCGCGCGCACGTAACTCCGTAAGATCCATGTTCTCTACTATAACTAATCTTCAGGGATGATGTAAATCGCGTAACGCCGCGTGATGCCGTCGCGAGTGATCGGCATCTTAATAACGTACTCACCGTCGTTGTCCCAAATATGTGCCAACGTTTTTGCAATATTATCGACCGCATCTTTAATCGCTATTTTTTCTTGTAGTACATTTACTATATATATTGGTTTTCCACGTGCGCTTTCGCCGCTCTTCTTTACTGTAAGACCTCGCGCAATATCAACCACCGGAGCTCCTCCGCCTACACTTTTTTGTATACCCTCTTCAATATCTCCCAGCACATCATCGCTTATCGCGAGGTTCGACGCAGGAACTTCCCCGCCAAGTCCAGTTGCAATATTATTGATCTGCTTAATTAACTTCTCTCTAATGCTTTCAACGATGCCATTTTTTGTTCCATCAATTGCAGCTCCAACTTTCTCTTCGGCGCTTCCCAAAAGACCATCGAGAGTGTTTTTCGTTTTTGTCCCTACCGTTTTTCGGATACTTACCGCAGAACCTAGCAATGGATCAATAATATTTTTTATTGTTTCGTGGACCGTTGCAAGACCACTGGTGATCGAGCTCGCCAATGCCGCATTGGGGATAACTATCTGTACCGTACGGGGGTCTAAAAAAAGAAGCGCCGTTAAGCCGCCACCTAACACGAAAAGCGTATATAGCAATTTTTTAAATATACCGCCTTCCATAATAGACTTGTTGCCTAATAAGCTTTCAGACTATTTTTTGTGAATTTCGAACGAGACGAAGTGAAAAAAATAAAAGCATATTCAAAGAATCTGTTGAGATTTTTTGCGACTAGTCGTAGCCAAAATTCATAAAAAAGAGATGAAATGTTATTAGGTAACAAGTCTAATTGCCCGGACCATGTCAAGGCGTAGTTCCGTAGTCGCCCCAAAATAGATATTCACCCAATCTATAACGCGTCTCCACCCGCCAAGAACGAAATCAAGAAACGGACGCAAGATTGGTTCTACAACTATCCGTACACGCGTCTGCACAACTCCTAGACCCTTACGCACCAAACCCCCTGCCTCGTCGTGCGGCAAAATACGATCCCACAATGGGTTGTATTGCAATATATAATAACCCGCAATTAAAATTACCACTGTTGCGACAAGCGTTAACGCTAATTTTGGGAGAGGGTCCATGTCATTATCTTAGCATAAATTCATCTCGACGCCCTAAATATTCAACCAACGAGGGTATAGGGTTTAACCACTAACGAAAAAATCCCAAACTTCAAGCATCAAATAACAAATAAATTCCAATTTTTTAAATTCGAATTTATATATTGGATATTATTTGGGATTTGGGATTTGGTGCTTATGTCTTTAGTGGCTATTTCTTAACACGACTTAACTTTGACGTTCGATGATAAATTCCGTATCATGTATATATCGAATATGCGCGGAGTAATGTACTGGTGTGCATGCAAGGCTCATAACCTTGATGGGTGGGTTCGATTCCCACCTCCGCAACATTGTATGAAAATCTAACAACGAGACGATTGCTGCGTTGCCCCTCCTCGCAGTACCACCAAGGGTACAGCTTCGTCGGGGCGCC
Organism: uncultured Candidatus Saccharibacteria bacterium; assembly: GCA_964372325.1. Lineage (GTDB taxonomy): Bacteria > Patescibacteriota > Minisyncoccia > UBA6257 > JAUSGH01 > CAYJQG01. The sequence goes on along the minus strand of CAYJQG010000002.1, from coordinate 687 downwards.
TTGCACTCGTCTCGTTATTAGATTTTCTCATTTTAATTTTGATTGCTGGGAATCGAACTTGGAAAGTGGTCAGGAAAACGGGAGTCCTACTGGCAAGCAGGTTCCCCGTGGCGAAAGCTTGAAACCGCTGGGTTTCAAAACGCAAATTGATTCAATAAAATTGAATCAATGCGCGGTGAGATCCCCACCTCCGCAACAAAAATAGCGAGCATGTGCTCGCCTTTAGGTTTATCGCTTACTGGCGCCGATACACGCCGCTAGCAATCCTCTTCTCCTCTTCCTCACGCGCCTTCCTATATATATGATATAAAGTCAACTGCTGTACATATTACTCTATGTTGCTCTATAATTTTTAACAAATAGGTTAGACTTATCCCGTAATAAGTTCCCTAACGCAATTTATTATAAAATGGGTCTCTTATTGGCTGCGTAGCTCAGTGGCAGAGCGTCGCCCTCATAAAGCGATTGTCGCAGGTTCGATTCCTGCCGCAGCCACCAAAACCAGATTTCGCGGTTTTTCGGAAGCCATTTCGTGGGCGGCTCGCAGAGCCGCCCATTGATTTTGCCCCGACGGATCCTTGCCGCTCGGCGCGCAGACGCGCGCCTCGCGGCTCTGCAAAAAGAGGTTCGATCCAAAGACTTCTTTGGCGGCAACCTTTTTGCTAAAAAGGTTGCTATCACTTGCGA
>CAYJQG010000001.1:0-64448 GCA_964372325.1 uncultured Candidatus Saccharibacteria bacterium | reverse complement strand
AATACCATGCAGTCAACGCGACTGGGGAATATTATCAATAGGGGTTCTGGGCCGAGGCTCGCGCTTAGCCGACGAGCCGGATCCCGGAAGGAACATGCCCGCTGTTCGAACGAAAAGAATCATTCTGTTTTCGTGAGTACGATATCCGTTCGGGAAACATATCCTTCGCAAGGTGGCATGCCTATCGGCAGACAGGCCTGCCTGCCGATAGGCAGGACTCCCCTAAAGTCATGAGCCGAGACATACGTAGTGTGAGGGGTTACAATGAGTTTGCTGACCACCGCATTGACATGTACTACTGCTATCACTATCGTTCTAATCATTATGAAAAACTTCTCACGCGTCTATGCCGCCGAGCTCTCGGGCATTGATGCGCGACTTATTGAAATCGAAACCGATATCCATGTCGGGCTTCACACCTTCGCGATTGTCGGCCTAGCCGACAAGGCACTTTCAGAAGCGAAAGAACGCGTTAACGCTGCGCTCAAAAATATCGGAGTTAAGCCTCCAACGCGTGAAAACCGAAAAATTGTGGTAAACCTTGCGCCAGCCGATATTAAAAAAACTGGGTCGCACTACGACCTCGCCATTGCCGTCGGCTATCTTTTAGCCACCGGACAACTTAAAGAATTTTCTACAGAAAAAACGTTGCTCGTTGGCGAACTTTCACTTGAAGGTAACGTGCGTCGTGTGCATGGAGTACTCAACATGACGAAATGCGCAAAACAGTTGGGCTTTACCGAAGTTGTTGTTCCTTTGGCAAACGCCGCCGAAGCTGCGCTCATCGACAATATTACTGTTACGCCCGTCGCAACACTTCACGAACTTATTGCGCACCTTGAAAAACGCACTGCCATCAACCCACAGCCAACTACTTCACCCACCGCCACAAGCACCACCCCGAAACATGACATCGCCGAAGTTAAGGGCCAAGCACTTGCCAAACGCGCCCTTACTATTGCTGCGGCGGGTTCCCATAATATTCTTATGGTCGGTACTCCTGGCTCAGGGAAAAGCATGCTTGCCGCAGCCCTCACGAGTATTCTCCCACCCCTCTCCACTCCAGAACTTATTGAAGTGACGCAAATCTATAGTGCAGCACAATTACTTGGAGAACAACCCTTTATCAATGAACGACCGTTTCGCGCCCCGCACCACACTGCTTCCCCTATCGCCATTATTGGAGGAGGGCCAAACCCTCGTCCCGGAGAAGTAAGCTTATCGCACAGGGGCGTACTTTTCCTAGATGAATTTCCCGAATTTCGTCGCGACCTTCTCGAGTCCCTCCGCCAACCACTTGAGTCTGGGTCGGTACACATTTCGCGCGTGCGCGGCAACATGGTATTCCCTTCTCGGTTTATGCTCGTCGCAGCCATGAACCCCTGCCCATGTGGATTTTATGGAGACGGTATCCAAGAATGTACGTGCAGTGCACATGCAGTGGCAAATTATCAAAAGAAAATTTCTGGTCCCCTACTCGACCGCATCGATATCCAAATCACCGTGCCGCGTACACCACTTACGGCATTACGCGATACTCACGTAACCATAAATAACACCGACGAACTCCGCGCGCGTATCAGAGCAGCCCGAACCACACAGCAAAAACGTTACGCAACAGTTCAATCGGGGCACACGCAACATACCAACGCAGAACTCACCTCGAAACAATGCGATACACTCATTTCTTTTACACCTCAAGGCAAAACATTTATTGAACAAATTATGGCGAAAAGTACACTATCTGCGCGCAGCTATTATCGAATTTTAAAAGTAGCGCGCACCATCGCCGACCTTGAACAAGCACCCGATGTTTCTGAGGCGCACTTAGCTGAAGCATTTAATTACCGTGTTCGGTCAACATAGAACTAAATCAAGGATTCACGTGTAGAATTTCGGAGAGCTCTAGTCTATTGACTCAAGTCGAACTTCCGGTTAACTTCATAGTATGAACAATCAGATTATTGGCCTAAAAGATCTCCGCACGAACATTGATACGTATATCGCTCAAGTCCGTAAAGGGAAATCGTTTACCGTGGTGCGGCGTACGAAGCCGGTGTTTGTTATTTCTTCCCCGCAAAGCGACGCTCACGAACAATGGGAAACCGTTGCTGATTTTACCCGCATCAATAAGCGTGGCGTTTTGGCGAGCGACGTTTTGGCAGCGATTCGTCAATTAAATGGCGGAGCTTAAAAAATTACTTTCGAAATTTAACGCTCGTGAGCGTGTGCTTTTGGAATTTCTTGTCGCGCAAATTATCTCATTGCGTTAGGTTGGTCTTGATGTAAAAAAGTTGCGTGGCTTTCACGATATCTTTCGTGCACGCAAAAGAAATTTTCGTGTTATTTTCAGCAAAAAAAACGATACTGTCTTTATAGTATCAATCGAGCGTCGCAACGAGAAAACGTATCGGAGGTATTAATCGCAATAAAAGATCTCTATATTTTTACAAGCCCAGCAATTGTACTGCTGCCTTAAACCCATCGAATGACGTGCTCACGATCATGTAGTTGCCTAACACTCCATAATTCAATGATGCGCCAGGACTCGTAAATGTACTGTAGCGAATCGGCGCACCTCTCACTGGGCCAGTCTGAAATTCACTTTCCTCCCCTGGGTCTTCAAGAAAAAGACTCTTAACATCGCTATTCTCTAGTGCAGACAATGTCTTTGTTGCCTCAAGCGCGGTTGTGCTACTACGCATGCGGGCAACATAGCCTGGCCAAACGCCTTTTTCGTTATAATAGACAAATGCGGTAAAATCATCTTCAGCAATTTTCCCCAACTGTTCTTCGGGGATATTGACTAATACATTCATTAAACTACTAAATCGTATCTGCCCATTAGAGTCTTGCATTGCTATCTCCTTCACTGACCCCGATGCAGCAGTCGCTGCGGCATCTTTTAGCGCAGACTGCACCGCGCCTACCGTTATCTTTTTAAGCTTTACCGTACCTTGTGCTGCGGGAAGCTTACTAAACAATGAGCGGTGCGTCGCAACTTCGCTCACTGGTTTTTTCGCGGTGGGCACAGACCCTGGAACTGCTTTATTATTATTTTGGATATTTTCCACAACTACCCTCGGCGGAAACAATAGTGGGTAGACTATGTAATACCCCACAAAACCCATTGCAACTGCGAGTAGGCCGACGGCAATCCAACCTATTACGCTGCCCCCAGAAGCACGCTCGCTTTCTATGCTCGGCAATGCCATTGGAGAAGCTGGCGATGTCAATTCAGGTTTCGCCTGCGTGGAAATATTTTCCATGTCTTCGAAGGAAATTTTTTCTGGTTCTGGGGCATAGCCACCACTTGAAGCAACTGAGGCGATGTCAGACTGTAATGTCCGCACATTTATTGCGGGTCCTGGAGGAACCGGCGTTTTTTGTGCTTGGGCCAATATTCCGTCGCCACTCATATTCTGAACAGTTTCAACTGGGGTGGGAACCCCTACCGGAGGCGGCACTGGGCGAAGTGGTATTGGGGGAGGCGGAGGAAGTGGTCTTCGTGGCACGCCATTGTTTTGATTATTCGTTGGTTCAAGATCCATAGAAATTAGTATAACATAATGCCAGTGAAAAATAGAAAGTTGAGTATGAAATTTTATTTTTTATTTCGTCTGCGGTATCCCCTTCATCGAGAGTCCGATCCGCCCGTCTTCTACGCGAATAACTTTTGCAAATACAATCTGCCCGATACGCACCACATCTTCCACGCGCTTTACATAACCCTCCTTCAGTTCAGAGACGTGTACCATGCCGTCGTTTCCACCACCCAAGTCTACAATCGCACCGAAATCCATTATTTTAATTACCTCTCCAGAAATAATATCTCCAATGTTATATTCTTTTGTCATTTGCTCGATCGCTGCCTTCGCCTCTTCTGCTGCGTCCTTCGTGCTCGCAGTAATAAATACGCTACCATCTTGTTCGATGTCAATCGAGGTCGCTCCTGTTTCGGCGATAAGCGCATTAATCGTTTTCCCGCCTGGCCCTATAATCAACCCAATACGCTCCGGAGAAACGTGCAAGCTCAAAATTGTTGGGGCGAATGTTGAGACCATTGGTTTTGCTGCACGTAACGACGCGTCCATACAATCGAGCACTTGCATGCGCGCAACTTTCGCTTGCGCCAATGTTTCTTTTACCATTTGTATCGATAGTCCTCGAATTTTTACATCGAGTTGAATTGCGGTTATACCATCGCGCGTACCTGCGACCTTAAAATCCATATCGCCGTAAAAATCTTCTGGGCCCTGAAGGTCGGTTAAAATTTTATAATTACCCGCATCGTCGCTCATGAGCCCCATGGCAATGCCCCCAACTGCTTTTTTTATTGGGACACCTGCGTCCATTAACGCGAGTGATGTGGCACATACCGTCGCCATTGACGAAGACCCATTCGAAGAAAGCGTTTCGGCAACGACACGCACCGTATATGGAAACTCTTCTTTTGTTGGAACCAAATTACGCACTGCTTTTTCTGCTAACGCACCATGGCCAATTTCGCGCCTCCCTGGGCCACGGAACGAACCCGTCTCCCCAACGGAATATTGCGGAAAATTATAATGCAACATGAAATGTTTCTTACCTGAAAAATCCATGGTTTCAATGAGCTGTTCAGCGGTCGGTGCATCGAGTGTTGCAACGGCGAGCACCTGAGTATTGCCGCGCATAAATAAGGCAGACCCGTGTAACCGTTCAAATATATGCACGTCTGCATATAACGGCCGAATTTCATCTAATGCACGACCGTCTGGCCGCAAGTTTGATTTCAAAATTCCGCCGTGCACCGTGGCGTCGACTTCTTCTTCAAACATCGCCTCAGCTTGCTTTACTTGTTGTTCTTCAAATTTTTGTTCTTTGAGGTGCACCAGTAATACCTGCCTGAGTTCTTCTAAGCGACGCTGCCTCTCGAGTTTATCTTTCACGTAAATCGCTGTTGCCAACTTTCCGTCTAAAAACTTTTTCACCGCACCGGAAAGTTCTGCGCTTGGTGTTTTTACAGGCACTTCCTTTTTCGTTTTCCCTACTACGCGCACAATATCTTCTTGGAAACGAATCAGTTTTGCAATTTCTACTTTTGCCATTTCAAAACCCGCAGCGACGTCCTCTTCGCTACTCTCACGACCTTCGAGTTCGATCATGTTAATATATTCGGCTGTACCAGAAACAAATGCTTCGAAATTTGCCTCTTTGAGTTTTGGCTGCAAGGGGTTCACCACCATCGCCGAACCAATCTTCCCCAGCGCCACTCCTGCAACGGGCCCGTTCCATGGAATATCTGAAATTGCCAACGCAGTTGACGCGGCAATTAATGCAACGAAGTTATGGTTATGTTCTCCGTCGTAAGAAAGTATGGTTGCAACCACTTGAATGTCTCGACGCATACGGTGGTCAAACAATGGCCGAATTGTTCGGTCGATTAAACGGCCCGAAAGCACTGCATCGTCGGACGCCCTGCCCTCTCGACGGACAAACCTACTTCCCAAAATTCTTCCAATCGCATAAAATTTCTGCTCGTAATCTACCATTAATGGAAGATAATCGATATCTCGATCGGTACCTTCCATTACTGCAGTCGAAAGCACCACCGTACCTCCATACGATACGATAACTGCTCCGTTTGCCTGTTCTGCTATACACGAAACTTCTATGGTTAATTTTTGACCGGCACATTCGGTCGTAAACGATTTCTTATTAAGATCCATGCACTTCCTCCTTACCGTTATACGAGCATTTGTAGTTACGCGTAATTAAGCAATTAAGTAATTTGGCAATTAAACATTACAAAATTACTTAATTTCTTAATTACTGGAATCATCTCGATTCTACTCATTCTCGTTTTCTGGTAATGTAGTTAATTTTTGATTAATTCTTCTCCCCGAGACGCGCATTAATATTTTTGGTATATCTTCGAGGGCAATAAATTCATCTGCCACCTCTCTCAGACGCGCATTTGATGTACGGCTAAATGCCGCAACTTCAACTTGCCTCCCCTTCCCCCAACGCAAGTACTCGATAAGCGGCACAAAATCGCCATCTCCTGTAACTAAAATAATGACGTCTAAGAAATCGACCATCCGGATGGCATCTACTGCCATGCCGACATCCCAGTCTGCCTTTTTTGTACCGTTTGCGAAAATTTGGATATCTTTCATTCGGAGCTCGATACCGGTGCGCTTTAACGCATCAAAAAATGCCGCCTCAGGCGTTGCCTGCTCTTCGGTTTGCTGATTTTCTGAATCGGTTTTTACGACGTATGCAACTGCGCGAATAAGTTTCCTCCCATCAAGCAGCGACTTTAACAGCACCTCGTAATTTACCCTTGCGCGAAAAAGATTCTTCGAAGAGTGATAAAGGTTTTGAATGTCAATAAAAATCCCAACCCGTTGTTCTTTGTTCTTCATGTTATTCGCTACGCTACGAAATACAAATTATTTGCTACGAAATATGAATTATTCGCTACGAAATATGAAAACGATACGAATATACGAAAAATATCTGTTCAGCTAGCTGTATTTATCTTTCGTATTTCGTAGCAGTCTATTTTCGTAGCAGTTTATTTCTTCAAATCTAATTTCTTTAAAATGCTCTTATACCCTTTTTCGTCGTTCTTTTGAATATAGCCCAGTAGACGACGACGCCTCCCTACCATCTGCAACAACCCTCGACGCGAAGTGTTGTCTTTTGGGTTTTTCTTTAAATGCCCGGTCAATTCTTCAATGCGACGAGTGAGTAACGCGATCTGCACACCGGTGCTCCCCGTGTCTTTCTCGTGTGCGCTATACGCATTAATAATAATTTTCTTTTTTCTTGGTGTTAACATGTTATTCGCTACGAAATACGAAAGACTTACGAATATACGAAACGTTTTTATATTCGTATTTTCGTATCATTTTCGTATCATTTTCGTATTTCGTAGCAGTTTATGCAGTTTATTTCTTCATTTTAAGTATAATCCTTTTTTCTTCGGGTTTCACTACTGCGATATGAAATGTATATTGCGCCCCCAGCTGCAGTTGTTTCTGCATTTCTTCGGCGCTTCCAAATTCTGAGATGTGGAGCAAGCCCTGTAATTCACCGGGGAGTGCGATAAACGCACCAAATGGATTAAACTTTGTCACTGTCCCAATCACGTCGGTGTCAACTTTATACTGCTCACCCACCTTCACCCAAGGATCTTCCTGTAACGCCTTTAAGGATAATGAAACCCGGCCTTCTTTTATTTCAATAATTTTCACTTTTACCGCATCGTTCACCTTAATTATTTCTTTCGGGTTTTCCACGAGAAGGTGACTTAGCTCTGAAATGTGCACCAAGCCTTCAATGGTTGGGTTGTCCGCAAAACGGACAAATGCACCGAAATCCGCAACGCCAGAAATAATACCTTCGACAATTTGGCCAATGGTATATTTACCAAGCAATTCCATTACGTTTGTTGTGGCAACTTCACGCTCGGAGAGAATGAGTTTACTTGCCCTGGGGTTCACATCGATCACCTTCACCTTAAGTTCCATGCCCACAAATTTCCGTAACGCTTCCAAAATTTTCGCCCTGTCGCCGTCTCCCACCTGGGGGTAATGCGTACTCCCTAATTGAGAAACTGGGAGAAATGCTTTTATTTCTCCGATATTTGCAACCAAGCCACCACTGTTTGCCCCTAAAATCTTCACCGACACAATCTCACCTGTTTCAAAAAGATTTTTTACTTCAGTCCATGCTTTCTGCTTTGTTGCTGCTGCAAGTGATAACTCGATACACCCTTCATCGTTTTCGATATCTACCACCTTTGCGGTTACGGTATCCCCGATATGCAAATTCTTAATAATGTCACTTGCATTACTAAATTCGATCCCGTACACAATACCCGTACCAAATTTACCCAAATCAAAATAGGCCGACTTTGCTGGACGTGCAAACATTTGGCCTTCGACGATGTCGCCTATTTTCACAACCGAAAGTAGCCCAGCATCGCCTTTGATAAGCTCATTAATAAGACTCTGCGTTCTTTTACTTGTTGCTAACGCCATAAACAAACATGAACAAATATGCTTTTTAGTCTACTAAAAGCCTTAAAAAAAAGCAACCTGCAGGTAACCCCTCACACCAATACTAAAACCAAAGCACATACCCCGACACGTTGATTTCCGCCCCACTGCCAACCAAGCCCACCCAGCTTATAATAAGCGCCCAACGCTGGCCTGCCAGTCTCGCGAAAAGCAACGTCTCGGGCTATGTGCACTTAGGCGTGAGGGGTTACCTGCATGGCTATTCCACCGAGATCCTTACCTTGTCCGCTGAACTTGGCACCGACTTCACCCAAAATGGCCACAGTTTTATTTTTGCGCTCTCTAGGCCTGGCATCGCAACAAGCAACGCCTTTAACTCTTGTTCAGAACGTTCCAACACCTTACCACGCACCACGTTAGGGTCGATACCATATATTAATACACTCTTATAATCTACTGGGAGGTTTATTTTTATCGCGTTCCCATCCCACTCTGCCCATCCGTACTTTACCGTATGTTGCCCAACCGTATACTCACTCCCCACCTGTTGCTTTGCCTTCGCAGCTAGCAGTGACTCCACATCACTGCCTCGAAACGCAAATACCCGAAGTTCTCCTTCAACAAATATCGTAAATTGTTTTGCTTCGTTCGTTTCGGTGTTCAGCGTCTGTTTATTAATTATGAACTGCGCACCACCGTTGAATGTAGTAAATTCTTTGGGCAATTTTTCTTTTAGCGCAAGCTGTAAATTGTTTTCAACAGTTTTTGTAGCCGCATTTTTTGCCTTCTTTATATCATCGTCGGTAGGGTATGCCCTCACGCCAGTGTACCCACCCTTTAGTGAATCTTTTATTTCTCCGTAAAATGCGTCGTATTTCGGCGTGCCCTTAAACCCGGGGATCGTAAGCTTTGCTGTCGGCCCTATATTAAATTCTGCGCCGGGCTTGTCACTTATTACCTCGGAGGTAATATTCGAAGGAATAATCTTGCCGTCACTAATTTTTGCACCTGGTACCGTTATCGCATTTTTTAGACGAACAATTTTCCCATCCCCCGTCGAGAAACGCGTTGTTGCAACCAGCCGCTGTGGATCTGAACTATAACTATTATAAATCACCATGTTGCCCGATGCTTTTTCACTCACTTCTTTTTTACCAGTTGCATCGAATGCAAACGTTCCATTTTTTATTTCGGTGAATACCTGCCCAGGCACGTGCATGGTTACCCCGTCAGCAGCACGTATGGTTTTGTCGAGTACGATGACATTTGCGTATTTCCACTCTTCCCGCCTTGCGGTAAGTTCAAGGTCGACACGCGGCAACACCTTAAATGCAAGTATCGAAAGCGTACCAGAGACCAACAATACTGCACCGATCACAACCGCTCTTCTCTTCGAAAATAGTTGCTTCCTTTCTATTTCGCCTTCGCCAAACTCACGTCGTATTTCTTCGTCTAATATTTCTGCCTCTTTTTTGCCCCGTGCTGCGTTATGTGCGTTCCGCCGTTCCTCTTCATGGTTATGTTTGCTTTTGTCCGTTATGCGTTTTTCCCTTTTTACTTCCCATGGGTGCTTCGCAGAAACAATGTCTCGAAATTGTCTTTCTGGCCGCACAAAGAATGGGTTTGCTGCCTCCAGCCCACATTCCTTCGCTAACTCAATCACCCGATCGTCTACCGACTCAATACGTATTTGCTTTCCCGCTGTTTCACTTTCACGCTTGAGCATATGGAAGTTACTTACTGAGTCAATGAAGCGCGAAAATTTGGGAATTGCTATAACAATTTCTTGCGCTTCGGCGCCAATAACACGATCAATCACCGCTGAAACTTCTTCATTTTTTTCTACCGAAATTTTCATTGTGAATACTTGTTGATGCTCTTTTCCTTTAATTATAATTTTTTTGAACACTAAGAGCAATGCATTCACTTATCCACAGCATTTTTTAGCAGACTCGGCTCCCGATAAGCTTTCGAGCTATTTTTTATGAATTTTGAGCCTGCCTGCCGGCAGGCAGGCGAGACGAGACGAAAAAGATGAAGTATATACGGTGTATCTACTGAATCTTTTTCGCGGATGTCGTAGCCGAAATTCATAAAAAAGAGATGAAATGTTATCGGGAGCCGAGTCTAGTGATATAATTCCTATATGCCCCGATTAAAGCACGTAAAAATTAAACGCCTCGATGCCGAGCTCCCACTCCCTCGCTACCAAACTACTGGTGCCGTGTGTTTCGACTGTCATGTGCGCAGCACAGTTACCGTTGCACCCCACCAAACAGCACTCATCCCATTGGGTGTCGCAATAAGCCCGCCGAAAAACCATTTTGTACTCCTTGCAGCCCGTAGCTCTTTCTACAAACGCGGGCTCATGGTGCCGAATGGCATTGGTATTGGCGACGAAGATTTTTCGGGCGACAATGACGAATACCATTTCCCCGTATTTAACTTTACCGACATGCCAATTACTGTTTCACGCGGCGACCGCATTGCACAGATGCTCATTTTGCCTTATGCGCGCATGCATTTACGTGAAGTAAAAAAATTAAAACCCCGAAGTCGGGGTGGGTTTGGAACGACAGGAAAATGAGAGTTTTATTCCCATTTTCACGAACGCTCCCTCGTTTCTATAAATCATATTCACTACGGTCTATTTTTTGATATCAATGCAACGGTTCCCGTTCCTCCCTTCGGGATTTTCCGACCATTGCATTGATAAATCAAAAAATTCTCCCTTCGTTCATTGATTTATAAAGAAACTCGGTAGATGTTCGTGAAAATGGGAATAAAACTCTCGATGTACCTAGTGCTTATAGGAATCGCCCTCGGGGGAATTCCCCCGAGGGCGTAGTAGTTGATCGAAAAAAGTTATAGATGGCGAATCTCGACGGCGACGAGCGGGGCACCGCCCAAACGCGTCGCGTCGAGCGATTCGACGCTCGTCACGCGCCACCCACCATCGTAAAACTGAATGGCGACGGGACGATTAAATTGATCCCGTTCGCTGGTCAAAAGCCACAGGCCATGCCACGGCCTGACGTTACGCTCCTTACGCATTGCTTCTTCAAAATACAAAAGGTCTTTGACTGTGGGTAACCCACTGTGGGCCGATGCCGCCGTGGTCTCACGGGCATCCAGTCCAACCAAGGCCCAGATCAAATAATTTGACACGAAGGGTTTCAAGATCAAAAGATGCGTACCACGGAACTTCTCCAGTTCCTCGCTCGATATTGGAATTTCTGGGATCATAACTCCTCGCCCAAAAACCCCAACCGCTTCGTTTACTGAAAGCTTCATGTTCATGCGAGCCTCCTTCTTTTTTGGACTTGGCGTTTCCAGTTTCAAACAACCAATCTATTATACCATTGCTAGTATTTTCTGTCAAATCCAGGCCAAGTAACCCCTCACGCCAATACTAAAACCAAAGCATGTAGCGCCGAGACATCAAGCCACTCCTCATAATAAAAACCATGCCAATGCACTGCGGCTCATCATACCATAACAAAAACTAAATTGCAACATTTACTAAACAAGTTGACGATCGTCAACTTGTTTAGTAAAACCATCATGAATAAAAAAGAGCCCTCGTCCACCAACTAACTGGGAACAAAGGCTCAAAGGGTCAAAAACCAAAGATTTTCAAGCATTTAAGTTTCTAAGAACTATTCAACGTCGCAGAAGGAGAAGAAAGCTTCGTAGCCACCCCTGGTATCGCCGAGGCTGAAGTCGAAGCCACCGCCCGAGCAGACCGCCCGCGCCCGGCACCCGGCGGTAAACCCGGCCGTAGGGACCGACATCTTCCCCTTGCGGCGGCCCGTATATGCTCAGAACACAATCGCTCGTATTCTTCGAACTCCTGAAGCAACCGCTTCTTCTTTTATTATTTTGAACTTACCAATTATACCGGTATGGTCGACGTGCGGGCCGCCGCAAAATTCTTTACTGTATGCAGTTTCTAACGTATGCCCAGCAAAATATACTTTTACTTTTTCGGGGTATTTCACATTGAAAAAGTGCAAAGCTCCGGTTTTTACCGCTTCATCTTTTGGAAGTTCTTTGTACGCCATTGGGAGGTCTTCTGCAATGCGAGAATTTACTATTGACTCCACTTTACTGATTTCTTCTGGTGTGACTTTGCGATTAAACGAGAAGTCAAAACGTGTACGCTCAGCGGTAATGTCTGACCCTTTTTGAGACACGGTATTCCCCAGTACATCGCGCAGCGCTTGCTGCAGTAAATGCGTTGCGGTATGGAGCCGAGTCACTTCTTCAAGCTCTGCGGCATCCTTCGCCTTCAGTTCACCGGTGTCAAACAACAACCCATGGCCACCAAATTTCTTTTCGGCTCCTCTACGCGAAATTTCTTGATGCTGCACAAACTCATGTTTGAAATCTTTTTCACTGAGGTCTGCCGCAACTGCTCCACCAAATTCTTTGATGAGCTCCAAGGGGAGCCCAAACGTTTCGTAAATCACAAACGCATCTTTTGCACTTAGTGTTTTGTGCTTCCCAAGCTCTTTTAGTCCAGAAGCCAACGCAGCACCAAATTTTGCATGCTCTTCTTGTAGAGCAGCAATAATAATTACCGTATCTAAAATTTCTTTGTATGTGCCCCCCATGAGCTCTTGCAGCTTCTCCAAGAAACTTTTAAAAAAATCTTCGTGTACGTCATTCTTTACCATGTGCGCCATTGCCCTACGGAGTAACCGCCGCAAAATATACCCAGCTTCTTTATTGCTTGGCCTTACTCCATCAGCGATCAAAAATATACTTGCGCGCAAATGGTCTACCAACAAACGCACCACGCGGTCTGGTGCACCGCCCGCTACCCCACGCACTAACTGGCAAAGAGGAAGAAGAAAATCTGTTTCAAAAATTGTTGGTACGCCTTGAAGCACTGCAACCAACCGTTCGAACCCCATGCCCGTATCAACCCCTGGCGTTTTTGAACGTTCTAAGGTCTTGTCTGAATGTTGATAAAACTCGTTAAACACAATATTCCACACCTCAACGCCATCGACATAAATTTCAGTTGTTGGCCCACAAGGACCCTCAGCTCCTGTGGGTCCCCAAAAATTGTCTTTGCGATCGTGTCGACTTATACGCGACTCTTCTAAACCCACGACATTTTTCCAAATATCGTATGACTCTTTGTCGAATGGAATGTCTTTATCACCCGCAAATACCGTTACTGTCACACGTCGCGGATCTATACCGAACACCCCTGTTATTAATTCGTATCCCCAAGAAATAGCGTCGCGCTTCATATAATCTTGAAACGAAAAATTTCCTAACATTTCAAAAAATGTGAGGTGTGTGGCATCCCCCACTTCTTCAATATCGGAGGTGCGAAAACATTTTTGTATTGTTGCCGTACGTTTCGACCCAAAATCAGCCGCTGGGTGCAACTCTCCCGTGTAATATTTTTTGAACTGCTGCATGCCGGCGGTTGTTAAAAGCACCGACGGGTCAGTTGGCACAAGCGAAGACGAAGGCACAATGGTGTGCCCGCGACGTTTAAAAAAATCGAGAAATTGTTCGCGGATCTGTTGCGAATCCATTTATTATTAGTCCTACCGTGAAATAACATTTCATTTCACTACAAACCAAGCTTATTCGGGAGCAAATCTATTCCTACAAGACTTAATTCCTTATATATACCCACCAGTAACCCTCGCAATTCTCTATATGTGATGTCTCTCGATGATGCGTCCCCCACCATAACAATACGCACCTCAATACGCGAAAGCGCACTTTGTACATCAACTTTTTTCTCCTTACTGATATCCAATAGTTGCTGCATACGTGCATGCAACATATCAAAATATAATCGTGCACCTTGTAGTTCTCCGTCAACATCCTGGGGCCCAAAACCCGCTTCAGTTAAACCATTTATCAGCACACTTCGCGCTGTAAGTAGTTGGCCATACGCTAAGGCTGTCGCTTTCTCCTTGAGTGCCGCCAAACCATTACTCGCGCTCAACTTTGCACGTTCGAGTATTGTGGGTTTGAGATTTATGCTCTTTTTTGTCAATATGTTTATTTCAGCAACCAACATATTAACTTGTGACTCGTCTATTACTCCAACCTTCGAAAGCTTCCACAACAACTCTTCACGCACACCATTCATGGCGCTTTTGAGATCGTTTTCGTCAGTACGTTCGCGCATCATATCCAGCACCTCTAAACGTGCCTGTGCGTCTCCTATCTTTGAGTTAAAGAAATTTCGCACTGCATCGACGTTTCGCCCACTCAATTCATATACTGCGGCTAAATGGCCTAACAATTCGTTCAACAATTCGCCTTGCACTCTCAGTAATTCACCAAATAATGGTCGGTCGACATTTACCTTGAACATACTATTTAATAGCTGTGCGGCGCTCATTGCCCTCGAATACCCATGAGCGCTACGAAGCGCAGAAACCAGTTGCGTAGTGAATTGTTTTTGATTTTCAGCTTTATCTGGCAATGCACTTAAAAGATCTGCAATGCGCGCTAGTACATCTTTAACGTGGTTATTAAACGTTGCACCGCTATCTTCTCCGTCGAATCGCCCCATAAGTCCGGCAATAATATCGTAGTGTTTCACCGAGCGGTCGATGAGCGTAGAAAGCATTTTTTCAAAATTTTTGTTCCCTCGCAAACCTGAAAGTAATGGGAGTTTTTGTATTAGCCTATCCACGCCATCGCTATAACCTTGGAGCACTCGTTCAAATGCCTCTTCACGAACCGTTTTTATTTCACTAATTTTTTGGATTTCGGCAGCTTGTTCATTTAAGAAATTCATCTGCGTTTCGACTTTACTAAAATCAGTAAGCGCTAACGTCTTTCGAACACTCCTCCCCCATTCTTTAAAAAAATAAAATGGGTTGCTCGGTAAAATACCCGGAGTTCCAAGCCCAAGGTCGTTAATGTTCACCCCTTGCGCGAAAAGCACAGACGGAGCAATAAGCCCCATAAAAGACAAGAAAAAAACTACTTTTTGTAGCTTTTTAACCATAAAATAGAGTATAGCATACCGGGCTAACCACCGCAATCTGACGAGGGTTTAGGGTATAGCCACCAAAGATACAAGCACCAAATCTCAAATACCAAATTCCAAATAATATCCAATATATAAATTCGAATTTAAAAAATTAGAATTTATTTGTTATTTGATGCTTGGAGTTTGGGATTTTTTCGCTAGTAGCCCTCGAGCATATGAGCCTTCTCGTGTATCTTAATCCTTCCTAATGCCTTCGCTTCGATTTGTCGAATGCGCTCTCTTGTCACGCCAAATTCATGCCCCACTTCTTCTAGGGTATGTGTAATGCCATCTTCTAGCCCAAAACGCATTTTTAAAATTTCTTGTTCGCGAGGCGTGAGATCAATTAAAATTTCTCGAATTTTGTCACCCAATAACGCCTGAGAGGCGGTTTGAGAAGGTGTAAGGTTTCGTTCGTCGGGAATAAACTCTGACAAGGTTGAGTCTTCGTCGTCGTCTCCAACTGGCGACTCTAGTGAAATGACTTCTTGAGATATTTTTTGAATATGGTGCACCTTCTCGAGTGGCATATTCAACTCAATTGCGATCTCTTCGGGTAATGGCTCGCGACCAAGCTCTTGGAGCAATCGTCGTTTTGCCTGAGTGTACTTCGAAATTACTTCGACCATGTGTACCGGGATACGAATGGTACGCGACTGGTCGGCTAATGCACGGGTAATTGCTTGGCGGATCCACCATGTTGCATATGTCGAAAACTTGAAACCTCTTCGGTAGTCAAATTTTATGACCGCTCTCGAGAGGCCAATATTCCCCTCCTGCACGAGGTCCAAGATGCTTAAATTTGGTGAACGATTGACATAACGCTTTGCAATCGAAACCACTAACCGTAAATTTGCTTGAATAAATTTCTTGCGCGCTTCTTCGTCGCCAGATTCTACGCGTTTGGCTAATTCTTTTTCGTCTTCTCCGGTTAAAAGTTGCGTCTTACCAATTTCTTTTAAATACATTTGCACGGCATCGGGGAGTTCGCCTTCGAACTGCGTGGCCTCTTCAAGTTCCTTTACGCTAATCTCTTCTTTCGGTGTTTCGATGAGTTGGCTTGTTTCTACCACTTTCATACCAACTTCTTCAAGACGCGCATAGACCTCTTCGAGAAACTTAATGTCGTTTTCCACGCGAGGAAAATAGTGGAGTACTTCTCCATCGGTCACAAACCCCCTCCCCTTTCCACGGCTAATTAACTCATCGAGTTGGCTCAAGTTTTGCTTCTGCCGTGCAGCTTCCTTCTTATTCAATTTATGTTTTTTGCTTACCAATTTCACCCTCACTGCTTTCTTTACTTTCTGCGCGCCCTGCACCAATCTTTTTTTCTGTTTTCCCGTGCGCTGTACCTTTTTCTTTTTTATTATTGCTTTTGATGACATAAGTATTGATGAGGGATTAGGGTTAGACACTAGCCACTAATGGAAAAATCCCAAACTTCAAGCATCAAATAACAAATAAATTCTAATTTTTTAAATTCGAATTTAAGTTATTAAATATTATTTGGAATTTGGTATTTGAGATTTGGTGCTTGTATCTTTGGTGGCTATATCATAAGTGGCGAATACTACTAGCTTAGAGTATGGAGCGCCTTGTTTGTTTCGTCAAATTCTTTAAGCGCGTTTCCAAGAGCCGTTTCGTCTCCTTGCCGCTCTGCCAACGCAATCGCTCTACGCAATGCTTCACTGCGACCCTTCAAATATTCCTGTTTTAGCTCGCGACACAATACCACCGACTCACCTTTTTCTCCACTGTTACCCAGCAACCCCCCGCTTAAACTTATTTTATCTGCGAGTATACGCAAGGGACCCGGCACATCGAGTAACGACCCGTTAACGATGTGCCCATACAGCATACGGTATGGCTCTTCCATAAATTTTATCATTGACTCCATCTCTTTTAATAGCGTTGCATCAACCAACGCAAGACCGAGTAGACGTTCGCTTATCGCCCCACTACGTGAGCGCTTTTCTTCATATACCGCCGCGATTTCATCTTGTCGTTTTTTGATCACCGGCGCATTTGCTACTACCACACGTTGCAACTCTTCCATTAATACTTCTTCGGAGAGCCCCGCGCGCTCTCCTAACGCCCGAATCGCATGCTGGCGCTCGATTGCACTTTCCATTTGTTTTATTTTTGCGAGTACTATGCGCACATTCCGTTTTTGTACTGCCGCCTCATCGCCATCACGAATATAGCGATCAATGTAATAGGTCAGCGCTGGTTTTGCGTTTACAATAAAACGTGCCATTGCACCAGGCTCTCCTAGCACTGCGTCTGCGGGATCTTTGTAACCCACCACTTCGAGCAAACGTACAGTAAAATCCATGTTGTGTGCTGTGTCAATGCTTCGCTCTGCAGCGGCGATCCCCGCTGCATCGGTATCGAAACTCAATATCACCGTATCGGCAATGCGCCGAAGTGTCGTTAACTGATCAACGGTTAGCGCAGTACCCGATGACGCTACCACATTCTTTACCCCATCTTGCCAAGACATTAAAAAATCCATCTGACCCTCCACTATGACTACTGTTTTCGTCTCACGAATATGTTGTTTCGCCGCGTAAAAGCCATACAACAACTTTGATTTACTAAAAATCGGTGTCTCGGGACTATTAACGTATTTTGCGGCCTCGAATCCGCTCAACTGCTCGCTCCCCGGAAGCACACGGCCAGTAAACCCTACCACTTTCCCGAAACTATTATATAGCGGGAACATAATCCGCCCTCTGAAACGGTCGAAGTACGTCCCCCGCTCGCTACGAAATACCAACCCAGCACGCTCAATGTCGTGCAGCGACTTTTTCGCTGCAATTAAATACCGTAGCAATGCATCTGAACTCGTAGAAGCCACACCAATTTCAAACGTATCAATGGTTTCTTTTTTCAACCCACGCGATTGAAGATATGCCCTTGCATGCTCTTGATGCGCGCCTAATTTTTGTAATTCTTGTTTAAAAAAATCTTTAGCGACAAGGTTTACCTCATATAACTCTCGATATGACTCCATTCCTTGCCCACCCTTCAGCTCTACCCCTGCACGTTCGGCTAATATTTTTAACGCCTCAAAAAATTCGAGGTGCTCAAACTGCATTAAAAATTTAAAAATATCTCCGCCCTCATTACAACCAAAACAATGCCACGACTGCCTGTCGCGAGTGACCATAAACGACGGACTCTTTTCTTTGTGGAATGGACAAAGACCCTTAAAATTCTTTCCCGCAGGCATCAACTTTACATATGCCCCTATAAAATCCACAACGTCTATTTTATTTTTGATTTCTTGCGTGTCGGCCATATACTTTGACTGTATACCATTTGATAAGTTAATAGCCACTAAAGACACAAACACCAAATCTCAATAATCAAATCCCAAATAATATCCAATATATAAATTCGAATGCCCAAAAATTGGAATTTATTTGTTATTTGATGCTTGAAGTTTGGGATTTTTCCGTTAGTGGCTAAATTATTGCCCTCATTGTTTCTTTTTGATCCAAGCCGTATACTACGATTAGTTCTTGAAATCTGGAGATGCGAGTGTACCGTCGTCGATTCAAAAAAGGACTAATGATTATTATTCCACTTAGCGTTATTAGCTTTCTGCTCTTGAAGGCGTGGGATATCACCGTTTCGCTTGGAGTTCATGCAACGAACTATGCAGTGCTTAACGTCGCCACTAATCTTGCCTTACTTATGGGGTTGATGTATCTCATTGGTACGCTTGTAGAGTGGAAACTCGTGCAAAGTACCATGCATCGATTATTCGATAATGTCCCGGTCATCTCATGGTTTGTGCGCTTTGCTTTTAAACAAGAGGAGGGTGGGCAAGCACTTACGCCAGACAAACATGCTGAGGCTTATGTTGTCTTGCCCTGTGGTATCGCACTCCAAGTTATTGTCTCGTGTGAAAAAACAATTGACGGACGAGTTTATATTCAGTGCTACCTCGCTTCGAGCCCTATGCCCGCAACTGGATTTTCGTTTGCTGTTGAAAAAATTGCCGAAGAAAAACGAGACGATCGCCCCGGGTCGGTACGAGTTTATTACACTGGCCGAACTTCGGCGGAATACTGCTTGACGGTTATGTCGTATTCCATGAAGTAGTATTCGCCACTTATGATATAGCCACCAAAGATACAAGCACCAAATCTCAAATACCAAATTCCAAATAATATTTAATAACTTAAATTCGAATTTAAAAAATTAGAATTTATTTGTTATTTGATGCTTGAAGTTTGGGATTTTTCGTTGGTAGCTATTGGCTAAACCTAATCCCTCGTCAATACTTATATAGCCCACTTACCATAGCTTAAATTTCATAGCTCCCCGATATGTTCGGGGCTTTTATTTTTTGTACATTACAATACCCTCCTGCTGAGTTTTATCCTCAAGTTCGTACCAATGCTCAATAAATTCTTTCATGCTACGCCTTACCAGGCCATGTTTTAGTGCCGGATCCGAAATAATAAATTCTTCGTTTTCTGTATAGCCAATAATCACCACGTAATGCCCTTCGCCAAGTTCGTGTGACTGTTGGAGGTTTGCAATAAACGGTCGCCCACGACGCAATTCACGGATCACTTTTGAAGCCGTCCAATTTTCTCGCCATATTACCATGTAACCCAACGCACATGCAGCAGCAACGATATCTTTCGCGTCAGTACCTTTTTCGCTATTCATCTTACTTTTTTCGATCAATATCTCCTCACTCCAATTTTCGCCAAAAAAATCTAGTACAATACGCAGAGCCACAGCACCACAGCTATATACCGCCTTTTGCTCAAAGTGACGCACCGGTAATATAAATTCTTTTCCCCGACGAAGCGTGATTTCAATACGCGAAGCTTGATCATGCGCGTCATTATAATTCATCCCGTCTTTCATTAACCGCCATTCGGAATATTCGTGCCACAATACTGGCCAATCACGTTTCCATAACTTATCATCAATCCAAATTTCATCAAGCGGAATATAGCGATATCGATAGCCATGTCCGCCGGTAGTATAATCGTCGTCAATCGCGTCTCGGATCAATGAGCCATCGACACGCCATACTATTACATCACCGATACGGCCCAACTTCTTTTTCCGTACTCGTGCAATAACACCCGCCAATTCTTCACGAATTTTTTCTCCCTCTACTTGCAATATACGCACATCCTTCGTCTCCCAAACTTGCAAACGTCCTTCTTTGCGTTGGAATATCGTTTCTGTTTCTTCGGGAATATAAAATATATCTTTATCCATGCTTTCTATTATGACAAAAAAACCTAGCATCTGCTAGGAATTTATTATTCCCTGATTTTTCGTATTTACGGGTTATAATCTCGGACTGCGAGCATTGCGATGATTGCACCCGGTTGCACTACCGCACTATACCCCAACGAAATCACGAAACCCTCCCGCGGCGACCGCACCTCTTCCTTTACCCTCCCAAACACATCAACGATTTTTGCGATACGGTCTCCTTTTGCAACCTTATCTCCAGGATCAACTTCGTAACGTGCAAACCCCGATCGCTCACCAGCATTAATGGCGTGCGTGCGTAGCGGGTACGATGTGCAAATTTTTGATTTTGCAATTTTCTGCTCCCAATCACCCTTGAGCATTCCTAGTGCATACAGTATGTTTTTCACCCCACATACACCAATTTCTTCAAACTCTTTATTCACAACCATTGGCCCACCAAGCTCCACAACAAACGCTGGGCGCTGCTGTATGTTAAATAAAGATCCGGTCAATGTTTTTTCTCCTTCATCCTCAATATATTCCTTTAATGAATCATCTCCGCACACCGTTACACCAAATGCCTCTGCAAGGGCACGCGTCTCTGCAATAAGTGCTTTATTTTTACGATGCACCAAGCGATCGAGTAATGTAAACGGGATTGAACGATGCGCATCTGCGTGCAGATCGATAATCACACTAGGTCTTGGCAGCAATTCATCGATTTTTTCCGAAATGGCGTATGCGATGCGCTCGGTAGGATCGCCGTTCGGTGAACCAGGAAACTCTCTATTCAAATTTCCCCATTTTGTCGTTTCGCCCAATGGTACAAAACGAAAACCCTGGCTCAAGCCCTGCATATTCGCCGCCGGAATAATATAGACCGTACCTCGCCTTAACTTTATCTCCTCGATGATGCGCAGTACCACCGCAACTCCAATCACTTCTTCGCCATGCACCCCTGCGATAATAACCACCGTTGGTCCACGCTTTGGCCCACGAATCGTTACGAGCGGAATACGCACCGGAGTGTTATCGAACAGTTCAAATACTCTTAAAAATCGACGATGCACAATTTGCGGTGCGTCTACCACAGCCTTCTTCATTCCATGCACCCTCCTTTCATTTTGTTATGAACCCTTCAAAGGATAACAATACGCTACGAAACTCGTCAATTACAGCCGCAATGCCCGTGTTCCCCAATATTTGGAAGTCGGACTTCCAAATATTGGGGGGCTTGATTGAAGAGGGTGTATGGAGAATAAAAAAAATCCCCGTATTACGGGGATACGCGTACTTACATGTACAACCCATCATCTTCTTTTTTCTCTTGAGGCTTACTCGTTTCGCTCTCGCCCATCACATCGATCAACCCCTCTTTCAATTCTTCGGCTGCCGCTGTGAGCTTGTCGGGTATTACTGCTTTTTTGGTAATTTTTTTGACCTTCTTTACGACATACGCACGCGCGCATGTGGCGACAAGCTCTTTCGCCCATGCCTTAGCATTGGGGTTTATCGCCACTTCTTCGCCCATCATCGCCATTAACCCCTCCTTCAATGCCTCGTACAGTGGCGACTCGATAATTTCATCTTCGCCCCCTTCCACTTCTTTAGAAAACCGTTGCTGCCCATTGGGCCGCTTCCAGTCACTCAATTTTTTTGCAACATCTTTTATTTTATCCTGCGCAGGCTCAAGGCGCACCCTAAACCCTTCATCTCCGAGATCGCGATACCCAATTCGACCCACCGATGTCTTTGCGATTACTACATATTCTCCAGTCTTTTCCGACCCAGCCATATACCATTCGCCCTTACCACTCACGACCCACCTCCGATAAAATCTTGTAACCCTGGTTCGCATGTTGTTGGCAACACAACAACGGAGACTTTGGGTGCTCGCTTAATGGGTCCCTTACTCACAGGCGGCAGTGGAATATATGTCGACGGTTGAATTGGCACTGGCGGAGCAGACCACTTATACTTTGAAATGGGAGGAGTGTAGAATTCCTTCTTATATTTTTTCGGAATTTTCTCTCCACGCAATGCAAAAATTGCCTTTACTTGTTCTTCCGATTCAACAGATTTCTTGCAGTGCCGACGACGCGCTTCCTTTACTGGGTCTTGTACCCCAGGCTCCACCAATGCAATCAACGATGCGAGGAATGTCCCCGTACGCCCATGAGAGCCGTGACAAAATGCGAGTAACTTTTCTTCCTTATTCAGCCGCTGGATCACCAATCCCAAAAATTTTTTCCAATCTTTCGGTACCCCTCCATAGTCTTCTAGGCTATAATTCCACACCGTAACGGGGAGTCTCGGTAACGAAGGCAAGTCTTCCGTTAATGCAATAATGCAATCGTACCCATGTAAATCGTGAGCTTCGAGATCTCGAGACCCGCCAAGAAAAATAGTAAATTTACCGACCCGAACTGGTTCACCACGATGTCCGCCGCACTCCTTAGCGCCGCTATGCTTAGTACGTTTCATTTTCCCTCCGCTTACTTACTTTCCAGAGACCGTCTCTTTCCCCAGCGCGCAGTTCGCGTAACACCGCTGGGGAAACGGCGTCGTGCTCCCCGATTAACGCCTCGTAAAGATTCAGAACATTACGATACGCTTTCTTTTTCACATCCAACTGAGTGTGTAGGTTCTCTTCAGAAGTTGCACCACTAACTATCGAGTGTTTATCAAACAAGCAATTACCATTATGGCGCAAATCAAAAACACGATCGACAAATGTACTGGTATTAAACTGCCGAGTGATGTATCGCCGCACCGTGTTTGCGATTTTTGCCCAAGCGCTGCCACCATAGCCATTACTCCACCCACTCGCCTGAAATACCGTCTCTGCGAGCTTAAAGAATTCGGTCTGGCCCTTCAACGACTTTGCGCAAAGCGATCGCACGCCTCGATGTTGCCTATTACGGCGATCATGATTACCACCCCTAACAACATCGTAACTATCGGCGAGCTTCGCTAGAGCCAGTTGCACCGTCTTTGACTGGTCTTCAATCATACCCGAATTTCGCAACTCTCCAGCAACTGCTAGGGTGAGATAAAATGCAAGTATTGATGCTACTCTTTTGTGTTCTTTCTCTCGCAATACATCGAGCGCTTCTTCGCGCGATGACCCTTTTGCGCGCTGTGCCATTGCCTCAATAAGATAAAAACTATTCAACAGCTCATTGACCGAAATTCGCTTCTTCTGCCAACCCAATTTACCACCAACATGGGCGTAGGTAATGCGACGATCATCGTTTACCTCTGCCACCTCACCACACCACTCTAAAAACTTTCGTGCATCGGGCGATGGTTGCGTTCTGACCAATGCAATCTTCCCCTGGAAAATATTACCAGTGGTTCCATCGATTGTAATCAAGTCTCCGCAGGGTATGAACATACCATTATTTTTAAGACCATCATTTCCCCACTGTATCCCCGATGCCCCTACAACCGCCGGGATTCCATTATCGCGCGCTACAACCGCCGCATGGCTCGTCATGCCACCGACGCACGTCACAATTCCCGCAGATTTGAGCATGCCCTCGAAATCGTTAGGGTTTGTATCTGGGCGTACAAGAATTACCCGGTCACCAGATCGTCTTAATTTCTTCACGCTCTCCATGTCGACCGCCAATTTTCCGCACGCAACTCCCGACGAAGCAGGAATCCCACGTGCAAAAATCTTTGCCTTCTTTACATCTTTTTCTTGCAACATTTTCCCACCGAGATGCCGGAATTTTATCCGTTCCAATGCAATTTTTTTCGACCAACTACCACCTTCAACTTGAGATACCGCAAACGCCATTGCTACTTCAGGAGTGCGTTTTGCGATACGACACTGCAGAAGATATAACACTCCTTGTTCAATCGTAAACTCCACCTCCACAATGTCATCATAGTATTGTTCGAGCTTGCGCACCGCACGTTCTAGTTCCCCATACATATTCGGCAGATGCTTTTTTAACATCGTTAACGGTTTCGGCGTTTTTACCCCAGAAACAATATCTTCACCTTGTGAACATAACAGACACTCTCCGTCTATTCCGCGTTTGCCGCTTAACATGTTGCGACTAAATACGACTCCCGTTCCAGAATTTGTATCTCGATTACCAAACGCCATTGCTTGAACCAAAACTGCGGTTCCCAACGACTCTTCAATCTTATTCTCCCTCCGATATGCGACGGCTCTCTCGCTATTCCATGAACGCAATACTGCGATAATCGCATCTGCAAGTTGCGCATAGGGTTCCTCTTCAATCTTACCTCCTTCGGGTTTACGAAACGTTTCGCATAAGCGACGATAGCAGTCATTTCTAAACTCCGCCTCTTTGGCGTCTGCTATTTTTTTTGTCATTCCAACATTTAATACGGTATCCATCATACCCGGCATCGAAACCGGCGCTCCCGAACGAACAGATACCAATAACGGACGCGCGGCATCTCCAAACTTATCACCTGTTTTTTTCTCAAGGAATGCGATAATATCTTTTACGTTTTGTGCGAAATTCTTCGGTAATTTTCCTTCACGCCTGAAATATTTCCACACCTCAGTCGTTATAACCGCCCACGGGGTTGTTGGTAGCCCCAATTCCCCGATCTTTGCAAGCCCCGAGGCTTTGTTCCCAATCAGCGCCTTGTCGCATAATGCCACATCGCGTACCGCTTCGTCGCAGGTCACCACGATCAGTTTCGCCTTCAGCGTTCCTCCTTTTGCCACGAAACGGGTCCCATGCTTCGCGGCTTGTTTTCAATGAGCGTTTCAATAATAACACATTAGATAGTGCCCTGCAAACCTCCGCTTCACCACCGCTTACTGCTTAGTAAATGTGTGCTATAATTAACTTACTAAATACTTATAAATAATTTATAAATATGCCGGATCAAATTACTAAAACACAAGATGATGCATGGCTCATCAAGTTTTTTAAAGATTTTGAGAGAATAATTCCTACAAGTAAGTCAAACATGGATTGGTCTGTTACAACAGATTTCCAGGTTTTTAGTGAATTCTTGATCAATGATATCCAAGATGTACAAGAGCGGTTAAAAAACGCAGATGATGAGTACCTTTACTACGTTTGTCGACACATCTTCAATATCTTGGACTGGATTAAGCTGATTGTTGTGGATGCTGGTTTTCCAACTTTTGCTAGTGCCTTTGAACACTTATTTGAGAAACAATTTAGAGATAAACATGTCCTGCAAAACATGTATAATACTTGTTTTGAAAAGTGGGTTTCTCAAAAAAAATGGACAACAGCAAGTCGGAGAAAACTTCTATAATATCCTCGAGGGTAAGTTATATTATCGCAGTCATCTTGACCAATGGTTTGAAGTCGATAAGACGACAGCTTTCGATCTCAAGCCGAACAAAAAACTTATCGAAGATAAGGATACTATTGATCAATTGAATGGAGAATATAACGAGACCTGGTACGATGCTATTCTCAGGCAGTGGAAGGATAAACAATATCAAGGCATATTACCGGATGATTTTTTACAATTTGGTGATGAAGAGACAAGTCCAGAAGCATATTTTGACTTTACCGTAGCAGGTATTAAAACATTATTAAAAAATCCAGTATCAATTGCAGAATTGGAACGCTGGAACGGCGGAAGGATTGTAGATCTCGAAGATATTATAAAAATCAGCGCCCTTGTATTGGATATAGTTACAAAAAGACGAAAAGACAATAGCCATACCCTATATCTTTTGAGAGACTGCCTAATGTTTTATGAAGCACATAAAACATTAGATATCTTAAGCTCAGAAGATACTGCTGTTGACCAGATACTGATTGGAAGAAAATTACTCAGCCATAAGTCGAGAGAATGGGGATACTATGTTGTAACACTCGAAGTCCTTTATAACGCACATAAGCGCTACCCTACAAGTTTTAAGGAGTTTTATAACGAGTATGCGCGACTCTTAGATATGTTTGCTTCTTTGGATCCGGGGTTCGCGACGGTAATAGCTAATCTGGCAGACTATATCAAAAAGCACATTCGAACAGATAAGAATAAAATAGTTATTTTTGACGTAGGATTTCAAGGGTCTATAGCTCTTTTAACAAAATATATAATAGATCGTCATATTAGTTCATCTGGTCCAAACGGTAAAATAGAGACGGATATAAAAGTTGGCGTTGGTGCTGTGTGGTCAAAAAAATTATTCGGGGACAGGCATGAAGGCGATTATTTCCCTTTTCTAAATCGCGTTCAATTGGCAGCAAGAAGCGGCGAACTGTACCATTATAAAACCGGAAGCCTTAATTCGGGTAAACTCCAAGTTTTAATGGGAAACAAAGAAAATCAACACAAAGCTGCGATAGAGCTCGTGGTACTCGTGATGGTTACTTTATTGGCACAAACGGAATAATTTATATCCAACTTATTTTTGGCGGCTTGGTTCTGGGACGATTATTTTTACTGGTGGCTTTCTCGCCCAAAGTTTTCTTATTAGGGCAGATACATGGATTCTTCTGACACTTTGTACAATTTACTTGAACTTTGTTGACTGGTTCCGTCGGACCGCTCTGATTATTTTTTAGTTCATCGTTCATGTGCTATTTATGTTAGTTACTTTATAAATTACCGAGATATAATTTACCGTTTCTCCTTATGGGCTATCCAGCATCGCGCAGCTTTTCTGAATATAATCATTTGCTCGTTTTGGGTCTGCCGGCACAGTTGAAGCTATGTGTCCTAGCGAATCCACTCCCGCGTTGGCAGGCTTCAGGCGACCTTGCGCGTCAATGGAGATGCCCGGAAACTCCTTGACAATTGGTTCGAGTAGATCCATCGAATCTGGTCCCAATCCTCCCGCGACAGCGAGACCAAGATACGGAAGCTCTTTTCGTATCAGTCTTAGTAATGGTAGGAGACCCTCGGATTCCATACCCCTACCTTTCCCCATGCTCATATCAAGCAAAACAAAGTCAATTGAATCGCCGTACTCGCGAAGTCGCTCAACCATTTTTTGTAGATCAACACCAATCTCCTGGAATACAAATTTTCCAAGTTGTAAAATAATGCTCAAATCTGGGTATTTATCTTTGAATTTAGTAATATCTTCGGGGTTCGGCCAAGTGACATCAAGTTGAATCGCATGCAAATGTTCCCCTCCGTATTTAACGACCAATTCGAGATCACCGAAAAGAGTTTGAACCTCTCTTGGTCTATACAAGTCGGCAAAATGCACAGTGTTCAGTACATCGGGATCGTCAGTAAAACCCTTGGAAATTTCCTCTCTCGACGGAAAAACACTCCGCTGTTCACCCGGATCATCCTTATCGGGTCTCAAAGTAAAATGACCTGCCATCGACCCGATCATGACTTTTCGATCGGGATTCTTCCGATTCTTTCGAAGTTCTTCGGCCATAGCTCGGGCCTGCTCTGGGCTGATTACATCACAAACGCCAGAGTAACGCTCATATACCCGTTCCACCTCGCTATTTCCGGACTCTACCTCATTACGTATTTTTATTCTTTCTCTGTTTGCCATATGGGTAAAATGTTCATTATGTGCTTATAATTTGATCCGGCATCATATTTATAAGTATTTAGTAAGTTAATTATAACACACATTTACTGAACAATAAGCGGTGGTAAAGCGGAGGACGTGGCGGAGCGGCACATTTTCGTCAGTTTAGTTTTCTTCAGATTTTTTGGTAAAATAAGTTCGAGCAAAGTTTAGAATCGTCGACAATAACAAATAATCCCTCGGTTGAGGGATTATTTGTTATTGTCGGGGAGCCGGGAATCGAACCCGGCCTACATGCACCCCATGCATGCGTACTGCCGATATACTACTCCCCGATGCAGACCCTATCTGAAGAATATACCGATCGCGATACTGGCCAATTTTTTAAAGTACAAGAAGTCGAGAACGAGGACGTATCAGTAGATACTTCGAGGACGAGCGACGCAGTAATTTAAGAAATTGGCCGTATCCCGAAGGGTTGCGGTAATTTTTAAAAATCGTTTCGTTGCTCGTCGCTCATGTGCCTATTGGCACACTGCGCTTCTCGCGCCTTACGATATTTAAAAATTTCTCGCAACGCGATTCGGTATATTCTTCAGATAGGGTCTAGGACCCGGCGGGGCTTGAACCCGCTTTGTCGCTTGTCAAGGGCGATGTTTTACCACATAAACTACAGGCCCAAATCCACGCATGGTTATCATAAAACAAAAACAATCCTTTAAACAAGGACTGTTTTTATTGACAAGCGACTTTGACCCATAATTGTGGCCATCACCTATAAATCATTATAGCATACCAGTTCGCTTCTTGTCAAAATAATCGGCTTTTATTTTTCTGTACTTAGCCCTACTCGCTTTCTCACGCGTGGCTTACGATTCCATGTTCGCATACATTGTGTGCAGGCTAATACGCGCACGCCCTTAGGGTCGCGCGTTCGTTGGAGATTGGGGTACTTCCTTGTCCAATTTGTTGGGTTGTAATGGCCACGGAGCAACAGTCGCGTCCCTGCCATTAGCGAACCCTTTTGACACACTTCACATTTTCTCATAATGACTATCGTACACGATTGGGCAACCTCACGTCAAATATTGCTCTATTATCGCCCTCACCGCCGTTGCATTGTTGGCCTTCATGAGCAAAGCACGTAACTCACTTGCGCCATCAAACCCCGCAACATATGCTTTAAAATGTTTTTTCATTATATGAAAATCTTTTAACCCACCACTCCGTTTATCGCAATCGCTTTTGTATATTTTTTGAAACAGTTCAGCGTGTCGCACCGCGCACATGAGTCGTTCGACAATAGTTGGGCTGTGCCCAGAAAAAAACCATGGGTTCCCGAAAATACCCCTTCCCACCATTGCACCGTCCATCCCACTTTCTTTTATTTTCATTTTCGCTTCCTCGAGGGTGCGAATGTCTCCATTCCCCAAGAGTAACGTAGGCTTTGCATAGCGATCTCGAAGTTTCACAATCGACGGAGCGTTTTCCCAATGCGCAGCAACATCGGACATCTCTTTACACGTACGAAGGTGAATGGTGAGCGCTGCTATACCTTCCTCCAACAATACAGGAATCCACTCAGCAATTTCATTATTACGCTCACCAATTCGCGTCTTCACCGACACTGGCAACCCCCCTGCACCACGCTTGGTCGCCCGAATAATTTCTCGTGCAAGTCCAGGATTTTTTATGAGTGCCCCGCCCGCACCCTGGCGAAGCACTGCCTTATCTGGGCAGCCCATATTAATATCGATTCCGTCAAAACCCAATTCGCGGATCATTGCCGCAACAGCTTCAAATTGCGCGGGCTTGACCCCAAAAATTTGTGCAACAATCGGGTGCTCGGCTTCGGTGTATAAAAAATCTACGAGTAATTGTTTTTTCCCGGGAGACAGCAGTCCTTCAACCGACACAAATTCAGTCCAAAAAACATCTGGCCTACCACAACTTACAAACATTTGCCGAAATGCCGCATCGGTCACATTCGCCATTGGCGCTATAACCATGATAGGCTTCTTTAGCTTTTCCCAAAAATTCTGTTCCATAAGAATCTATCAACTTCTCAGAACCTTCTATGAAGAGGATATTATTCCTCAAAAACAGAATGATTTTGTTTCGACAAAATCTTCTTCTCTCTCGGCCCCGCCCTTATTATAGTATTAGATAGATGACATAGCGGGACCTCCGAGATGTTTCTCGAAATAATATCCTCTTCATAGAAGGGACGAGGACTATTGCGAGCTAGATCGCATATCCATAAACTACGGGGAAAATCGGCAATCGCGTTTATTTATTTTTCGTCCTCGAGGGTAATATATATCTCGCGATCCATACACTGACCCCACCAACAAGCGCTCCACCTAAAATATCGAGCGGGTAATGTACGCCGACGAATATGCGCGCTGCGCTCATGAGTATTGCGCCCGCCAAACAATAGTACGACCACCTACGGTGCGTGAAATACAAGGCAATAGCGAGTGCGAAAAAAAATGTTGCATGCCCCGACGGGAACGATGCCTCGACGGTTTTTGGAATCAGCACAGTGATATCGGGAAATGCAAGAAACGGGCGCGGTCGCACGTATATAAACCGAATAATTGGGGTCAAAATACCGCGCGCAATAAGTGCCGAAAATGTTACAAGAAAAAAATCGTATGCGCGCTGTTTCCAGTGCTTATCCGTCCAAAAAATAATCAACAGTGTTCCGAAAACGAGAAGGTATGGAATATAGCTCGCAAAAAAAACTCCGACAATGTCGAGGAATTTCGAATAGCCAGCGAAGCCGTTGATTACTTGAAATAATTTCGTATCAAATACCATATACTAAGCCAATCATGCGAATCAAAAGCATGAGCCGATTTTGAGGAGTCTTGAGGAGGTGTACCCTTAGTGGTACTCCGACGAAAGACGACAAAAAAATCGGCCAGGATTTTGATTCGCCCTAGCGCCTCACAAAAGGAAGAAGCGCCATAAACCTCGCCCTCTTAATAGCGTTCGAAACTTTGCGTTGGTGCTTAGCGCACACGCCAGTGTACCTGGTCTTAATAATTTTTGCCTGGCCAGAAACAAGACGTCGAAGCATAGAGACATCTTTATAATCGAGTTCGGCGATATTTTGTGAACAAAAGAAACAGTGTGTCATAATTCATTTAAAAAGGTAGATCTTCCGCTTTAATATCGTCTTCGACCTCGATTACTGGTAACTCCGGTGAAAACGATGGCGATGAGGATGGTTGGGATACGGGTGCTGCATTCGTGGCTTGAGCGGCAAACTGTGGTGCGGCATATGGGACGCTTTGCCCAAACTGTGAGGGTGCTGACGCATTCATCGGGCGGGGGCCGAATTGCACTCGGTCGGCAACAATTTCAGTTTTCCAATGTTTCATACCTTGTTGATCGTCCCAACTACGCGTTTGCAACCTCCCTTCCACTAATGCAATTGCGCCCTTAGTTAAAAATTTTGCGCTCACTTCTGCTTGTCTCCCCCAAACAACAATATTATGAAATTCTGCGGCTTCTTGTTTTTGCCCAGCTTTGTCGGTCCACACGCGGTTTGTTGCAAGACTAAACGTTGCAACGGCTTGGCCACTCGGAATAGTCCGCAATTGTGGGTCGGCGGTTAAGCGCCCTGCAATAATAGCTTTGTTTAAATTCATACTCTACAAAACTCACTCATAAGCGCTCGCTTTGTCGCCCCCCTGCCTGCCGGCAGGCAGGTTCATCGGGGCTCCGCGCGATCATCTTATGATTGCGTTTTGAAAAAAATTATTATTTTAATATTTCCTCTAACTTCTTTTCTAATCCTTCGTTGCTTAAGACCGTTGGTTCCATTGGCCTGCGCTGCTCTTCTGGTTTGGGCATGGACATTGGCACAACGTTTTCGATTTTTTCTTGCATGTCTCCTCCGCGGGTACGCTTGACACGTTGCTCAACCCTGCTTTCGCGCACCACCATTGGGATTGCGGACGAAAGCACTAAGGTGCGAAGGATTTTTTTATTCAACGCCAACGCTTCTTTTACTTTTAAAATATCTTGGGAACCACCAAGTAAGTGGTAAAACCCAAAAAATGCACTCACGTGCTTTTGGATTGGGTACGCAAGCTTTAAGTTTTGCAACTGTCCTTTATGTGATACCGTAAACCCGTTTGCAATAAACACGGCTTCAATATCTGCAACTACAGTTTCCTCAGTCACCAAAAAACTCACTTCGTATGATTTTTTATCTTCTAAAACTTGCTCTTCAGACATTGAAAGTACTTTAGCAGAACTACTTTAGAGAGTCAATGGATAGTCAAATCTTACGTAATGATTATCTATAAATGATTTATATCCATGAGACATAAACACTTTAGGAAACATTTTATCAAAATCTCGCCTTAGTTACGATCGTAACTAAGGCGAGATTTTAGTTGTAAAGTTTTCCTCGTTTTGCCTTGTTAAGTTCAGTTTGCCTCGTGTCGCCTCATGTCGCCTTAAACCACGCAATGGTATATTAGTGTACTCTTGACACTATATATTGCTTAACGGCTATACTTAGTGTATGATTACAGCCGATGCATATGGAGGGCAATCGATGAACGACCTTAAGGTTTCGTTGGCTCAAATGCCCGTAGAGCCTGGCCGACCCGATCGCAATGCCAATTATATTATTGAAGAAATCCAATATGCGTCAGCTCGCGGATCGCACCTTGTCATATTCCCCGAACTTGCAACTACGGGGTACATTATTGCCGATCGTTTCGAAGATCCTTACTTTATCGAAGATGTTTCTCGCTTGAATCGTAAAATTGTCGAATCGACTCGTGGGCTCCCCATTACCGCGATTTTTGGGACTGTTACTGTAGATCAAAACGCCAAAGGTGAAGATGGTAGAGTGCGCAAACATAACGGAGCAATCGTTGCACGCGACGGTAAAACGTTAGGACCATTCTTTGGTGGGACTATTAAGTCGCTGCAACCGAATTACCGATTCTTTAATGACGCAAAACATTTTTTTTCGATGCGCGCTCTTGCTGAAGAACGCGATGTACATTTACGTAATTTGTTGCCGATCATTCCACTACAAACTCCGCTCGGTACCATTCGACTCGGTGTTATTCTCTGCGAAGATATGTGGCATGCGGACTACGCCTTAAACCCCACAAAAATATTGGTCGCTAAGGGCGCTGAGCTTATTGTGAATCTCTCAGCCTCACCATGGACGTGGCAGAAAACACGCAAGCGCCACATGATTGTTGAACGACTACTTAAAGAATCTCCGGTTCCGTTTATCTACGTCAATAACACCGGCGCCCAGCAAACAGGAAAAAACGTTATTGTGTTCGATGGCTGCTCGACGGTGTATAACCGCAACGGCGAAGTAGTGTTTGAAATTTCACCTTACGTTGCCGAGACTCGCGACTTTACGTTTACGCCAACCATGGCTCGTGTCCCCGACCAAGTCCCTAACGATACCGAAGAACTTTATGGCGCGATGGTCGCTGCGACGAAATCGATTACCCCACTTAAAGCACCGATTGTTATTGGCCTTAGTGGCGGCATTGACTCAGCGGTGAGTGCAGCATTAATGACTGACGTATTCGGCCCTGCGCGCGTGCATGCAATCAATATGCCTTTCAAAGATTTAAATAGCGATACTATTAAGGGCTATGCTCGCGCTATTGCGGAAAATCTCGGTATCTCATACGAAGTTGCCCCCATCGAGAATATCGTGAACGCGATCGCCGCAACGAGAAGTATTGTTCCTGGAACGATCACTTATGAAAATGTCCAAGCACGTGCCCGAGAAGAAGTTCTCGCAGCAGAAGCGCAAAAACTTGGAGGAGTTTTTACCTGCAATACCAATAAAGTTGAAATGGCGTTTGGCTACGGCACACTTTATGGAGATGTCGCTGGTTACTTTGCGCCATTAGGCGACCTCGTGAAACGCGAAGTGCGACAAATCGCGGAATACCTCAATAAAAAATTTGGCCGACTTATTATACCCGATGCCTGCATTAACCAAATCCCCACCGCAGAACTTTCCGCAAACCAAAAAGATCCCTTTGACTATGGCGACACATTGCGACGCGGCTACCACGACGAAATGGTCCGCGCGTTTACCGATTTTCGCAAGAATGCAGAGTGGTTTCTTGAGCTCTATATTAAAGGCACACTCGAGGCAGAACTCAAACTTGATGCCGGAACCTTAAAGCGCCTATTCCCTACATCCGCTGATTTTGTAACGGACCTTGAACGCCAAGTGCGTAATTTCCATCGCGGATTCTTTAAGCGCATTCAATGCCCACCGGTTCCCATTTATTCAAGGCGCGCATTTGGCCGCGACCTTGAAGAGACACTTGCGCCCCCCCACTTCACCGCACAATACTTATATTTGCGTGACCGCGTACTCCCACAACTCATGGGGCGTACACGCATCGCAGTATATGGCGGAAGTTTTAACCCACCGGGGTTACACCATAGCGCAATCATCGAGTGTTTAAGCAAATCGTTCGAGAAAGTTCTTGTGGTGCCATGTGGCGAGCGTCATGATAAAAAAACTACCGCGAATGTTTCTCTTCTGCACCGAAAAGCTATGGCGAAAGAAGCTTTCGCTAAAATTAATAACGTTACCCTTGACTTTACCGACCTCGATGCAGACACATTTACCCCGACTATCACACTCGCCGAACGCGCTAGCACCCAATTCCCTACTGCCGAACTTTGGTTTGTGATTGGCGGTGATCTTGTCGCAAATGGCCGCGATCAACAATCTCCAATCCAAACAACCTGGGTTCGCGGAAAAGAAGTTTGGGACAACCTCAACTTCGCAGTGTTGAATACCACTGGCTCGCCTATCGCGCTTGCCGACCTCCCCAAAAAATCTCGCGTCATTGACCTCCCCATTACCTTCGGTCGCAGTACGCTGATTCGAGAATATATTGCCGCAGGGACATCGATCGCAGATCTTGTCACCACGGAAGTCGCACAATATATTGAAGCAAATAAACTTTATCGATAACTGTCAGAGCCAATGTGCTCTGATTTTTATTAGAACTTTTTTCATTGTTAGTGTCCCCTTGACACTAAGTTATTCACCTGCTTTACTTTAATTAAGGGCTAGATATACCGTCTAGTCCCGGCACCTTGAAAACGGAGAAACACCATGGGTGGCGGCTCTTGGGATGATAAAACTTATTTTGATAAAAAAGCTGCTCGAAAGAAAACTAAGAAAGACGCATTCGCGTACGATGCCTCGATGCAGTCTGTACCCAGCAATGAACGTAAAGTCAATCGCGACATGAACCCCAAGAATGTCACTCGAGAAAGTCGCGATAGCGCCGCGCACCCCGAATCGCTCGCAATTATGCTTGTTATTGATGTTACCGGAAGCATGAAGGACACTCCCCGAATTTTCCAAAGTAACCTTCCGAAGTTAATGGGACTTCTCCTTAAACGAGGCTATGTCCCACACCCACAAATCCTCTTCGGCGCCGTTGGCGATGCAAGCGTTGGGTGCGACAAGGCGCCCCTCCAAACTGGGCAATTTGAGTCTGGCATTGAAATGGATAATGATTTGAGTCGTCTTTTCCTTGAGGCCGGTGGCGGTGGGCAAATGAAGGAGTCGTATGAACTTGTACCTTACTTCGCTGCACGCCATACCGCAATTGATTGTTTTGAGAAACGCGGGAAAAAGGGGTACCTCTTTATTGTCGGTGATGAATTGCCCTATGCGGAAGTTGTTGCTTCGCAGGTAAAGAAAATTATTGGCGACGATCTTCGTAAAAACATCTCCATTGAAGGTATCCTTGCCGAAGCTTCGAAGAAATACGAGATTTTCTTCGTGATCCCCAACCAAACTTCATATTGGGGAACTGTGGAGATCACGAAACGCTGGTCTGCACTTCTTGGCTCTAGCCACGTACTGCGCCTGGAA
Organism: uncultured Candidatus Saccharibacteria bacterium; assembly: GCA_964372325.1. GTDB lineage: Bacteria > Patescibacteriota > Minisyncoccia > UBA6257 > JAUSGH01 > CAYJQG01. The sequence continues at coordinate 28,776 of CAYJQG010000001.1, read as the reverse complement.
AATCCCGAAGCGCTTTCCGAACTCGTTGCAGTCGCAATTGGCGTTACCGAACGCAAGGTAACACTCGCCGATGCCCTCAGCCACCTCAAAGAAAGTGGCACAGATACGAAAGTTGCGCGTTCGATCACGAAAACTTTGAAGGAGCTTGAAGAATCTCTTGCGGACTCCCCTAGGCCTGATACGAACAAATCTAAGACTAAACCCGGTACTGCAACCGAAGAAGAATCTCTTGAGATTTAAACTGGTCCTCCATTGGGGGATTTTTTAATAACTCGAATAACATACGATCGTATGTTATTCGAGTTATTAAAAAATTGCATAGGGCCTCATACAAAAATTTGACTTTACTGCGAGGTGTCTGCTATACTACAAACAGATTGAAGTGTGAGTATTCCCTGGAGTTCGCTTCGAGGAATGCCAGAGCCTATCGGCTCTCATCTATTTGTGGTCAAAACTCTCCGAAAGGAGAGTTTTGATTATTTATCGTTATCTTGCTGTATTAGACTCGGCTCCCGATAAGCTTTCGAGGGATTTTTGCGCTCATTTCGAGCCTGCCTACCGGCAGGCAGGCGAGACGAAGTGAAAAAACGGAAAGCTATTCACAGAGTCTGTTGAGATTTTTTCACGAAGTCGTAGCCGAAATTCATGGGCATCAGAGCCGAAATGTTATCGGGAGAGCCGAGTCTATTGTTTTATAGAAAAAACCCGCCATCGGCGGGTGACACTTTTAGAGCTTAATTCTGTTTTTACTTTTACAGCGTCTCAACGAGGTCGCGGACGTTCGTGTCTTCGAAGCGCGCATCGTTTGAAATACCGGTCTGCACATGACTATGCTTCCGGTTACGTCGCGAACCGTCTTCCTTGAAGTTTTCTTTCCGCTCAACCACCGTAGTCGGCAGACCACCCTTATTCAAACGCGGAGTCGTACCAAGGTCTGCCCAATTATTACCCGCAAGGAACCCGGTCGGATGACCGTTCGCATAAATCTGTTCGCCAACAACGGCAGTCGCAACCGACGTCGCGCCAGAAACGAGCGCGATGAACTCCGGATTACTCCTCAAATCATTCCACCAACAGTACTTCACCTGGACGATCTCCGAGAACCTCGGGCTACGAAGCCCAGAGACCTCTTCAATGCGCTGGTTCACCCGCTGACCCGCACCAACGCCCGGAAGGCCCATCATATCACCCGATATCCCCTTCGAAGCTCCGCGCGTATTGCCTCTAAAAGTCAGGCTATCGAGCATATAACTCGGGGAAATTGGGGGAGGTGCCCCTTCGACGAACACCGCAGCGGAGATGTACCCACGCGCGGCCATATTGCCATGCGTATGAGCAGCAACTGAGTTCTCAACATCGGTGAACACGAACTGCGCGCCACCGTGCTGGTCCTCAGGCCACGCCTTAAGAACAAGCTTTTCGTACGGCTTCACGAACCACATCTTGCCATTTGTAGCGGTTGTCGCCGGGGCGCCGGTCAGAATGTCGGTACCATCGATTGCAATCTTCACCTGTACCGGCTGATGAGTCGTGTTTTCGAATACGACACCGAACTGTTCGTTCCTTCGCACGCCGATTGTCGGCATTCCACTAATTCCAAACTGCTGCATATTACGGCCAAACGAATTCTTATGGGCGCTTACGATGGTCAGCTTCATTTCTTCTTTTCCCCCCTTTTCTGTGGTCACGCGAGACGCGCGACCGTTGCCTTCGCTCCTAGCCTACCTACAATAGGCAAGCTCACCGGCACGAAGGTGGATTCCCTCATACCACCCCCTGATTTCAGTCAGAGTTTGCGCCGTGAGGACTAAGCGCAATTTGCCAGACACTGGCTTCGCAGCAGCTACACAACGGAAACCTCCTTTCTGGAGTTCTGTTCTGCTGCGAATGGCGGATTTCCAATTTCAAGGTGCAAGCTAACTATTTTATCAAGCCACTGAAATATTGTCAAGCTTTCCTAAAAATTGTTGTATAAGCCCCTGTAGCTGCGGCTGAGTTTTAAGTAGCGTCGTTCCATGCCCACCGGTGTCATAGATCTTCACCGCACGTTGCACTCCTTCGAGAAATGCCTCTCCGATTGCGACCGTGTCGCTCGCATTTTCACCATCATCTTTTGCGCTTACCAACAATATATTACGCCCGGGTTTTATTTCGGCGGCAGAAATTCGACTTAACACTCCGTGGTAATTCGTTCCTGGCGATAGTAATACTGCTGCGGGATAATCGCCGTGGTCGGCCATATATTTCAACGCTAAATTTGCTCCGATCGACGCCCCAACAAATGTAATTTGTTGATACGTAAAGCCCCTGCTTAATAAAAATTTTACTGCGGCATCAAGGTCGAGGATACTTTTTTGATGTTCTTCGTCAGTAAAGTGCGTGTACCCTTTTGGTCCGCCACTCGAATCCCCATGCCCACGAAGGTCAATTGCAAGTCCAGTGTGGCCTTCTATTGCAACGAGATTCGCAAATGTATCCCACGACTCTTTTGTCTCGGGCATCATGTGCACAAAAAGCACTGCATCTTTAGGATTTTTCGCTTCGTAAATCGTACCTGCGATATCCTCGCCATCGATTGTCTTGATCCGCAATTGTTCTTTAATGATATCTTCCATTAATGAGTGCAGCTCCGAATAGACTTGTTCCCTGATAAGCTTTCGAGTTATTTTTTATGAATTTCGCGCGAGACAAAGCAAAAAAAGCGAAGCATATTCACAGAATCTGTTGAGATTTTTTTGCGAAGTCGCAGCCGAAATTCATAAAAAAGAAGCGGAATGTTATTAGGGAACAAGTCTAATAAAACAATTTTACCGCAGCTCGTAGGTGACACTCACATTCACCGTTAATTCTTCACTTCCTGGTTCGATTGGGGGCAGGGCCACCTCGCCGCCTTTACCGCCCATCGCATCTGCTCCATAAAACCTTGTTGCATATCCCCCACCTTGATACTCTGAAAATGTCACTATGCGCCCGAGCGAAACTTCATTTTGCTTTGCCATGCTCTCTGCCTTCGCGCGTGCTTTTTTAAATGCTGACTCACGTGCTTGGTTTAATACTATATCGGGATTTTCAGCAGAAAAATTTACCCCGTTAATTTGATTAATCCCAAGAGCAGGAAGCCCACCCAAAATTATTGATACTTTTTTTATATCTCGCACATGCACCGATACGCTCTGGGTCAGTGTGTAGCCATCGATATATGACTGTTTCTTTTTTTCGTTATAGGTATATTTTGGCGAAAGATTATAACCGAATGTCTTGATATCTTTTTCGTCGATTCCTTGACTCTTAATAAGGTCAATGCCTTCTTGTATGCTTGTGGCATTTTGATCTTGTATCGTTTCTAGTTCAGTCCCTTCTGTTGTTACTGCGAATGTAAGATCGGCCACATCAGGGACAACCTTCACTTTCCCGACACCCTCAACAACAATGGTACGCGCAATGGTCATTGACGCACTCGAACGATCGAGGTAACGCACTGCGAATATACCCACAATGATCGTCATTAGTAATACGGCATTCAACATCCACCAGAAAAGCTGTTTTACGTTTTTCATGGTATTTACTACGAATTTACAAATAATTACGAATGTACGAATTTTAAATCTTTGCTATTTCAACAATCTTTTTAATTTCTTCGCTGTCTAGACTCGCTCCCCCAACAAGCAACCCGTCAATCTCTTTTTCTTTTAAGAAACTCGCTGCATTCACTGCATTTACTGAACCGCCATATAGCACTACCGGTGTTAGGGTATAGCCCCGACTAGCCAATAGCGTCCTTTTAATGTATTGTATCATACTTGCTGCGCCTTGTGGGGTTTCGGGAGTTCCGGTGCCAATTGCCCAGAGAGGTTCGTAGGCGACAATCAGGGCTTTTAGCTTCGTTAGCTTTTTGGCTTCAGTAGCTTCGCGTAATAAGGCAAGATCCCCTTGCAATTGTTTCGCGACAAATGATTCTTGTTCTCCGCGCTCTCTCATTTGCCAAGACTCGCCGACGCAAAGGACCGGGATAAGCCCAACATCTATTACTGCACGGATCTTTTCTGCAATTTGTTCATCGGTTTCGCCCAGTGCCCGACGTTCGGAGTGACCGACGATCACATATGTTACACCCAACGACTGTAACTCTTCTCCTGAAACCTCGCCGGTGTACGCTCCAGTGCCACCTTTACCGGAAACATCCTGCGCCCCCAACATCGCTTGTTTTATTGATGCCCTTACCGTCTCAAGAAACGGAAATGGTGGCGCAATGACCAACCCCTTAACATCTGACTCACGCGCCAATATTGCCGCCTCCTCAAGAGTCGCTGGGTTCATTTTCCAGTTGGCGATGATGAGTTTCATAATAATATCTAATTTCTAATAAAATGACTAAATGTTAAAAATTTCTAAACTTTATTCATTAGACATTATATTGTTTTATTAGAAATTAGATATTAGATATTAGAAATTTATTTATCTATTTGCCTTCCTGATAACTGTATGCTATCATGTATACGGATCTTTAAACAATAAAGAAGAGGAGTAAACCTTGAAACTACTGCTGCGCTATGGAATTACTTTTTCCGTTGGACTCGCCTGCCTATTACTCGGTAAGAAAATTTTTGACGAAACTTGCCCGCCACTCATGGTGTTGAGTATATTCCTCACCATCGCTGGCCTTGGAAGCACGCTCTGGGGCGCAGTAATGTTTCTTACAACTCTTTTTCGGAGAGCGCAGCATGATTAAACTGTTTTACCGACTAACCAAGTCTCCCCATAAATGGAAGTGGTACATTGGATTATCGCTTGGCTGTCTGCTCGTGCCACCAACTTTGCTGTATTTCGTTCTCGGCCTTCTAAGAAACAATGCATACCATGGTCACTTCTTTCTTGCGCTCTACCCATTAACCGTGCTCATTGCGATGCTTGGACTAATGATTTTGATGTTCATTTTTAATCCGCCGCACCCGCTCGACATGCTCAATAAAAAAATCGAAGAGGCGAAACACGAAGAGGGCGACGACCAACCACCTGCATAACTGCGGGTGGTCTTTATTTTTTTATTCGGTTTTCGTAGTACCACTGAAGCACATCATGGACTATTGGAATAGTATTCAAGCTCCCCTCTTTCGCATCTTCCACTAATACCAAAATTGCAATCTCTGGGTCTTTCGACGGCGCGTATCCAACGAAAAATGCATTTGTTTTCGCATTATTTAAAATCTGTGAGCTCCCTGTTTTCCCTGCAACCGATATCGGCAGATCAGCGAGCGTATGCGCTGTACCATAATCGGCCTTCACCGTTGCTTCTAGCCCTTGTTGCACCTCGCTGATTGCCGAATCCATCTCGGTATAATTTAAAATTTCTTTAGAATGCAGGTTTTCTATTAGCACTCCGTCTGCAGAACGAATCGTTCTTACTACTAACGGCTGCTGCATTCTCCCACCCGTACCAATCGAACCAATAAAGTTTACTAAGCGCAGTGGCACTAACATTAAATCGCCCTGGCCTATCGCGATGTTGTATGTATCCCCGATTCTCCACGGGAGTCCAGTGCGGCGCATGCGTTCTTGTGGGCCAATTAATAACCCTTGCGCTTCGCCGCTAAGATCGATACCACTTTTTTCGTCGAAACCGAAACGATGAAAATAATTTTCAATATTTTGCATCCCTAACCCCTTCTTATCTTTAAACCCGCCCCCCACCACATAAAAAAATACGTTCGACGATTTCGCCAGTGCCGAATATACGTTCACCCAACCCTGCGGCTTCCAATCCATAAATTTATTTGGATGCTCGGGGTTGTATGGGTTTGGCAACTCAAGATACCCCGGAGAATACACCGAATACACTGGGTCAATGATGCGCTCGTGCAATGCCGCCAGTGCCATCATTGGTTTTATTGTCGACCCTGGCGTGTACACCCCGGAAATTGCCCGGTTGAATAATGGCTTTCGACGATCAACGATGAGCTCCATACGCTCACGTCCTTTCCGTGGAGTAGTGAACACATTGCTGTCGAAACTCGGCAAACTAATAAGCGAAAGCACTTCGCCGGTTTTCGGTTTTACAATAATCCCCACACCCGCGTTGCGCCCAAGCACCGCGAGACCCTTCTTTAACCGCTCATAAAAATATTCCTGAAGGTCTCCATCGATTGATGTTTCAAGTGTCGCGCCAATATGAGGCGCAGTCTCAAGGCGTGTAGTCAAGGCTGTTCCTCGCGCATCGCGCATGATAATTGCCCGACCATCTTTACCCCGTAGCATGGTATTGTAATACTCCTCAAGGCCGGCTTTCCCCACAATACTTTTGTCCCAATCTCCGACACCCGTGTACCCTAACACATGCGCAAATGCGCCATTGCCTACATATAAACGCCGATAATCGTCTTGCACGATAATAGTCGAGTCATTTATACTCCGTAGCGCTATTGCTGACTCGGTACTTATCCCGCGCATCAATGGCACCACTGCGGCACCTTCAATATCGGCGCTACTAATCATTTCCTCGACGTGCATCTCTTCGTCTTCTGCGCTCAAAATTTCTTGCAATTGCCCCGTGAACTGTTCCTTGTCTTCGAACTTCTTTTGCATAAATTCTCGCATATCAATGAATGCACTGAATACCGGAGTATTTTTAACGAGATCTTTACCAAAACGATCCTGAATCGCTCCGCGTGGCGCCGGAATAATTACTGTTTTTTCTGCATTTGCCATTGCGCGCACCACATAAAAATCTCCCTTTGTCACATTTAAAAATATCATTCGCGAAAATCCAACCAACAATACTATGCCAGCAATAATGCCGATACCAAAAAATATATTCCGACTAATAGGCAACTCGATGTGCAGAATGTCTTCCCCGGGACTCACCCCGAACGCCGTCTCTTCGAAATAAAAATCTTCAGTTTTCCGTTTCGTAAACATAATAATATGCCATCACCCCATACCCGACCATTGCAATAGCTAAATTATATACCACTTCCTTTAATATCATTGTTGGCGCACTGAGTAAAATTGTTGGGTTCACGATACCGTAAAATAGTATTGTGCCAAGCACGACCCCAAGCATAACACGCAACCACCGCTCGCCGGGGATATATTTTTTGATACACCATGCCAATACTCCCATACCCAAAACTCCCAACGTACTAACTTCAAATAACGGAACCGTCTTTAGTAGTAGCGCTATGTACAGTATGATCACTCCGTACAACGATAACTGAGCTACGATATACGGCACTATCACCATCATCACTAAAACCAAGTTGGGATTAATGCCTTGAATCTCAACAACATGCGTGATTTGTAGCAGTATCACGCCAGTACAATACAATAACAACTTCCCATACATCTGTAACTTTCTATCAGCCATATTATTGTCCAATATGTCTTATGAGCACACGCTCAAGTTCACTAAAGCGGTAGGGCAACTCGACATCGGCTTCTTGAAATGCGATTCCTCTGCTCTGCCGTATATGAGCGACACTACCGATACGTATGCCATATGGCAACATCTTATCGGAGACATATACTCCATCGCCATCGGCAATTGTCCGCGATTGGTCGATCATCGACACTGTCACCCCCCCTCCTCCGCGCAACAGTGCTGGGACACCACCCTGCCCCACTCTCACCGCAATAGTGTGTAGGGGGTCAAAAATTGTTCGTACCGTGCTCCAATATACTCCAACAACAGTCACTTGCCCTAATAATGTCCCACCCTCTGAGAGTACGACGTCACCAACACGCACGCCACCACGCTCGCCAAGCGCGATTGTTATTTCTCCTTTATCATTCCATGGATAACGCACATAGATATTTGCAACCATTGCCTCCCCTCGCTCTACACCCAACCCACTGTGCGCATACTCTTCAACTTTCGCGCGTAGCCTTTCATTTTCTTTTTGCAACGCTTCGATAAGCGCGGCATCGCTCCCCAATGTTACGCTACGCAATATCGCAACCCCCCTCGCTGCTCCGCGCTCGACGAACCCAAGGCCATTCATGGTCGCCTCAACAATAATACCGCCCCAAATTAATGAAACCAGTAGTACTATACTAATGCCGCCTAATAACAATATGCGCATGGTCTGCTATAACTTGATCTCACGCGGTACAAATGGGTTGTCGAGCATTGCTGTATATTTTTCAAAATTCTCTACCGCAATACCCGTACCTCGAACCACACATGTTAACGGGTCTTCTACAACCGTTGTTTGTACTGCTAATTCTTTGGTAATTAGTTGGTCAATACCTCGAAGCAAACTCCCACCTCCGCAAAGGTAAATTCCTCTACTTAAAATATCTCCAGCGAGCTCTGGTGGTGCGGTTTCCACCACCTCGCGCACTGCTTCGACTATGGTTTTTAACGGTTTTGCAATTGCTCCGCGAATTTGTGCATCGCGTACGACAATTTCTTTGGGAAGTCCCGTTGCAAGGTCGCGACCGCGAATAACCATCTCGATTTTTTGGTCCAACGGCATGGCAGAACCGATGGTAATCTTTAACTCTTCCGCGGTGGGTTCGCCGATGGCCAAGCGGAATTCGTCACGCACAAAACGAATAATTTCTTCGTTAAATTTATCGCCCGCGATTTTTAAACTACGAGCATTCACGGTACCGCCCATTGAAATAATTGCGATCTCGGTTGTACCACCACCGATATCAACAATCATATTCGCCGTTGGTTCATTAATGGGAAGTCGTGCGCCGAGCGCCGCCGCAACTGGCTCTTCAATAACATATACTTTTGCAATCCCTGCGCCCAACACCGCATCTTCTACCGATTTTCGCTCTACCTCTGTTAAATTACTTGGCACGCCAATCACTGCCCGACGATATTGTAATGGGAACTCTGACTTTCCTATTCGACGCATAAAATATCGCAACATTTCTTGCGTCATATCGAAGTCTGCGATAATGCCCGAGACTAACGGCCGCACAACATTGATATGGTTTGGAGTGCGCCCAACCATTTTACGCGCCTCTTCACCAACCGCAATTAACTGCCCGGTTTTTGCATTCACCGCAACGATCGAGGGTTCGTTAATCACGATTCCTTGCCCGGCAATATACACGAGCGAATTTGCCGTGCCTAAATCGATACCGATATTTTTTGAAAAATAACTAAAAAGACTCACCGTAAGAGACTAGGCACTAGGCACTAGAAACTAGGGGTATTATTATGCCCTAGTGCCTAGTTTCTAGTGACTAGTGACTAGTTAATATTTTGAGCAACTCTCGCTCGCCCACAAGCTTCGACTGTTCCTTCCCACGCTCTTTGAGTTCTAATTTTTTTGCTGCCATTGTTTTTTCGCTTACCACGATGCGCAGTGGTATACCGATCATGTCACTTTCTGCAAATTTTTCTCCAGCGCTTACCTCGCGATCGTCGAATAATACCTCGATATTCTTTTTTTGCAATGTGTTATAAAGTTTCGTCGCGTGCGCTTTTATTTTTTTGTTATCTCCAAGCACTATGAGGTGCGCAGCAAACGGCGCAACGCTTTTTGGCCAAATAATACCCCGATCGTCGTGATGTACCTCCACAAGCGTTCCCAATATACGTGTTGGGCCAATGCCATACGAACCCATCACCACATATTGCGATGCCCCAAACTGGTCAAGGTAGCGTAAATTAAAACTCTCTGAAAAACGCGTACCTAATCGGAAAATATTCCCCACCTCGATGGCGTTTGTGCTGACAATTTTCCCACTACATTTCTCACAACTGTCTCCAACTTTACCTCTCGCGATTTCCTTATTTTGCGCATACCGACACTTCTCACAATATATAATTGTGTCCTCACCCGATGCGGCTGGGACTTGAAACTCGTGTGTGTATTCTTTTGTGAATGCCCCGCCCGATGCTTCGGCGATAAGGTAATCGAGCCCAAGACGCTTATAAATCTTCTGGTATGCCTTCATGACTATTGCATAATAACGATCGAGGTCAGATAGTCCAGTATGAAAACTATACAAATCCTTCATCATAAATTCACGGCCACGCAACACGCCATTTTTTGCTCTTGGCTCAGAGCGAAATTTATTTTGAATTTGATATACTGCTTTTGGAAGATCTTTATACGATTGCACAAAGTGCGTTGCAATATCTGCGATAACTTCTTCGTGCGTCCAGCCCAAGCCAAACTCTTCTCCGAAGTTCGATTTCAGTTTATATACCACATCGACATCCCAACGCTTAGACTTTTCCCAGTATTCTTTTGCCACGAGCGCGGGCATTAAAAGTTCTTCTCCGCCGATTGCGTTCATTTCTTCGCGAATGATAGTGTTAATGTTCTGCAACACGCGCTGCGCTAGCGGCAGATAAGTAAATACCCCAGCAGAAATCTTGCGAATAAACCCTCCGCGAATTAAATATTTCGCATTTATCGCTTCTTCGTCCTTAGGAAACGCACGGTCAGTTTTTGAGAATAACTTAGATAGCAACATGGTTCGATTCTATCAATCTTTTTTTAAAAAAGAAAGCCCCCGACGTGCATCGGGGTTCTTGTTGCTAATATATTAAATTACCAATGTCTCTTACAGTTACCAATACCATCAACCCAAGTAACAGTATAAGCCCGGTCATGTTCAGTCCCATCTCAAGCCACGCAGGCGGAGGAGAACCCTTCAGCTTCTCAACGCCAATCATTACTAGACGCCCACCATCAACGATCGGAAATGGCAACATGTTCGCCACCGCAAGGTTCAACGAAATCAACCCAATAAGCTGCAAGAACAAAAGAAAATTTTCTGCTGCGGCACGGTGTGCAATAGTAAAAATCCCAACTGGGCCAGCAACATCTTTTGAGAGCGTGCCCGATGTTACGAGCTGCTGCACAATTCCATACACACCAACAACAATCTGCCCAGCAATACTCCATGAGGCAAACCACCCGTCGCGCACACTTTCGTATAGCGGTCGTTTAACAACCCCTTGGTCGAACAGCACCACACCCAGAGCACCCTCTTTTTCGCTTTGCACTATTTTTGGCGTGACACTGACCCTTTTCGTAATACCGTTGCGCTGCACATCGAGCGTTACGGCTTCTCCTTGATGCGCCCTCACAAACGCAGCGACTTCACTGCTCGTCTTAAACCCTTCAATAATATCTCCAGGCATAAACCCCGCATCAGATGCCGCGCTACCAAGCTTCACTTCTCGAACCATCACTCGTTGCGGCGTACCAGTAAAAAATACTGCGCTCAACACCAGAAACCCCACCAAGAAATTCATCGCGACTCCGGCGAACGCAACGACCGCTCTCTTCCACGGCTTTGAACCCACGAAACTCCGTACGTCACTACGCGCATCTGCACTGTCTGCTTCTCCGTAAATCTTTACAAACCCCCCGAGCGGTATCAGGCCAATACTGTAACGCGTCTCGCCGATTTTTTTCGAAATTAACCGGGGTGGGAAACATAGGCTAAATTCGTCTACACGCATGCCAAACAACTTTGCGGCAAGAAAATGGCCGAGTTCGTGAATAAAAATAAGGAACGCGAGTGCGCCTACGGTTAGGAGCGCGTCCAAGGCGGTGATCTCCATATATATTAAGATGCTAACACGATAGTACTGCTAATACGAAGCTGTTGTCAAAGCAATGTACATGCAATCGTATCTTGCGCCATATCGCTGCGTTGCCTTTCGTCGGAGTACCACTGCGGGTACACCTCCTCAAGGCGCCTTGCGCTATGACGCAATCTACGATTGCCGACGCAGCAAAGTCACTATTCTCCAACTTCTTTCGTCTTCATCGCTAACTGCGATTCAAGTTCTCGATTTGCCCTATCTACGGCGTCTTGCACTTTTCTTTTTAGACTAAATTGATCGTCTTTTGTCAGCGCTTTTTCTTTTACCAATCGATCGATGGTTTTATTGGCACTGTCGCGCACATCGCGTATGGCAATTTTACTCCGCTCAACCATTTGCTTTACAATTTTCGTGAGCTCCACCCTACGTTCGTCGCTCAACATGGGAAGCGTTAAGCGAATCATGGCGCCCTGCACTGTTACGCTAAGACCCGAGTTCCTTGTTTCAATGGCTTTGCCGATCGCTATTGCCGATTCTTTGTCCCATGGGTGAATTTGTATTTCTCTTGGGCCCGTCACATTAATTGTAGCGAGTTGTTTAACCGCCAAAGTGCTTCCCATATACTCGACCATAATATCTTCCACTAACTGTGGCGACGGCCTATTGGCTCGCACCGAGGCAAGCTCGCCCTTTGCATGGTCGAGTATCTGTTTTAATTTTAACTCGAATTCTTTAAGATCGAACATATCTTTCATCATACAGACCAAATATCAAATATCAAATTCATATGAAGGGGGAAATTTCTAATTCCTAATACCTAATTTCTAATAAAACAATATAATGTCTAATGACTAAAAACTTGAAACTAAATATTTTTATTTTTTATTAGGAATTAAAAATTTAGTTATTAGTCATTGTATTAGAAATTAGTAATTAGGTATTAGAAATTGAATATTCATATTTTTCAATCTTATTTTTCATTACACATGCTATCCTATACATAGTTCCTTGAACAAGGGGGGCTTAGCCCATGTTTGACTGGTTGCCTACGTGGAACCCACCGAAGATTGATTTAGAATGGGCGGTTAAAGCTGTACTTTCTCATAACGCTATGGGCACTTGGGTTACACTGATAACGCTCATGCTTGTCGCAATGGTCTTGAACATCCGCGGGATTCAATTGTTTAAAACCGGCGATTACTCATTATTCCTTTGGGCGTTCTATGGTGGGCTCATCAATAATTTAGTTGACATCACCGACCATTGGACAAGGTTATGGGGCCACCCCAATGGACGCGTGCTGCATCCCGCTTGGTTTGCCATCGCAACTATCATTTTCTTTTACTGTATTGGATTCTTTATTGTACTCTTATGTGGCAACCGTGCAATTGATGAGGCGCGAATGCGACGTATGGCACTCACACTAGGCCTTGCGGTTTCAGCCATTTCACATGTACTGGAAGATTTCTTGTTGGGGTGGTTTTAGGCGGCTGCGAAATACGAAATTTTTACGCCTGCCTATCGGCAGACCGGCCTGCCTGCCGATAGGCAGGAATATACGAATCGGCGGTATCGTTTTTCGTATATTCGTATTTTTTCGTATTTCGTAGCTACTAAGACTGGCGATTGACCTAATCTTATTTATTGCTATCATTGAACTCTGGGCTGCAACGATGAGGAGAAAAGAGAGTGGCTACGAAGAGCTCAGATGTGAAGAAGGTGCTAGCCCTAAGAGAGATGGATACCATTCTTCGCAAGGGTTATGCCGAAAGCCTAGAGCGCATGACGCAATACACCACCGTTCAATGTGGTGCCTGTAAATGCAACTTTCTCCTTTACTGTACTTCCGGGGCACCAAGTATTGAGCACGGAATTATCTCTGATGCGCACGGTGAAGTTGAGGGATACCAATTTCGATTCCCCTGTCCCGACTGTGGAGTACTCCTTCGAGTTGACGAAGACGAGATCGAGCTTCGCGCATGGGCAAAACCCGATAGCCAACATTCGTAAAAAATCGAGCCCTACTTGGGCTCGTTATTTTTTTCTGCGGCTTCTCGTTCAACCCCTTCTTCCAACTCTTTCATGTTTCGCTCTTCTGCGGCGCGTTCCTCTGCTTTCTTACGTTTTTGCACTTCGCACAATGCTCGATATTTTGCTCTCGATTGCTCGGTGAGCACCGCTCGCGGGCGATACAAAATGCGCATGAAATCGTCTGATTGAATGACGTATTTTGGTACCTTTCTTCGCCGCTCAAATTGTTCAAGAATTCCTCGATCACGTTCATCGTTTGGATCCAGCGGCCCCAAATCCCAAAATAGCTTACGCTTTGCATACAACCTCCCAACCAATGCCTGTTTCTGTTCAACGGTTAAAAAATTCACTGAGTATTTTTTGAGATCTACGGTATCTTCGTCACTCCACCGATCATCCCACGTGCCACGCCCCTCCAATGGATCGCCGTTTTCGTCCCAATCAACCCAATATTTTTGAGCACCTCCATATATAACATCATCTTCGCTATGTGGATCAAAAAATGGCATTGCCAATGCAAAACGCTCAATAAGCACTCCGGTATTCAAAAAATATTCTAGTATTTTTCGCCTCGTCTTTCCTTCGGTCCCCGATAGTGGCGCCCCACGACGATCTTCGTAAAGACTGTGGTCTAAAATATTTGGCGACCACGGATCTACGAGTATACTCCCAATGAAATCAAATTCATCTCTCTCAATGCGGCTACGAAATTCTTTCGGACGACGTACCGTCTGCCCATGAAATTTAAATTTCGAGTGTTGCCACAACCAGCCTAAACCAATGCGTTCGAGGCCAAGGCAAAAACCATGCCATGCCATAAATAAACCAATTGAAGTATACCTCCAACCCATGTACACAAACATCCAGATATAACCAATGACTCTTGCTGCCCTTGAATGATTTTCATTTTCTAACACCCAGTCAATCCACCGCTTCGGTAGCAAATGTTCAACCCGGTCAAGCCAGACCGGGATCATCGGCCCCGTACCAGGCCATGGCAATGTTTTCACATACCACCGCATAAAAAACGGCATTTCTGGAACTCGCTGCATTTTTCTCTCCTGCATTTCAAAGATCCATCATACCCTATCATCCCCCCACCTCACTTGCAAGCTTTGCCGATACAACATACATAGTGTAATCAATATCCCCGAACGGATATCATTTCGAAAAACATGCCCTTTGGCCCCGCCCGTCATTACTATATTTTTAATAAGGCGGAGCCGAGGTAGAAGAAGATTTTATCGAAATAAAATCATTCTGTTTTTGAGAAACGATATCCGTTCGGGGAAAATTACGCTATTTCTCTATCGCTTGCTTCAATTCCTTCACCTTATTTGTTTCTTCCCACGGCAACTGTAAATCTGTTCGGCCAAAATGCCCATACGATGCAACTTGACGGTATATTGGGCGACGAAGATTTAATTCTTTAATAATCATTCCTGGTCGAAGGTCAAATACTTTCGCAACTGCTTTCGCAATCTTCTCGTCCCCGACCTTACCCGTTCCAAAACTATTAATATTTACCGCTAATGGCTCGGGCACGCCAATCGCATAGGCGATTTGCACCTCAACTTGTTTCGCGAGCTTTGCTGCAATAATATTTTTTGCGACCCACCGTGCCGCATAGGCGCCCGAACGGTCAACTTTCGTTGGGTCTTTCCCGGAAAATGCACCGCCACCATGCGAACCAATACCGCCATATGAATCGACAATAATTTTTCTTCCCGTTAGCCCGGTGTCTCCTTGAGGGCCACCAATAACGAACCGCCCCGTGGGATTAATTAAAAATTTTGTTTGACTATCGAGTAATTTTTTGGGGATCACTGCAAGCATGACGTGCTTTTTTACATCCGCCACTATTTGTTCTTGCTTTATTTCCGGTGCGTGCTGTGTCGAAACTAATACGGTGTGCACGCGCATAGGTTTACCGTCGCAATACTCCACAGTGATCTGCGCTTTGCCGTCTGGACGCAAATACTTCAATATTCCCCTTTTACGCACTTCAGCTAAACGCTTTGTTAACCGATGTGCGAGCACCAACGGGAGTGGCATGCACTCTTCGGTCTCGTCGGTTGCATACCCATACATAATACCCTGGTCGCCAGCACCAACCGTTTCTGGTTTTTCGGACTTGTACTCGCTTACCCCCATCGCGATATCTCCCGATTGTTTTTGCATCGATACCTGTATCCCCACCGTCTCGCCATCGCAACCCCATTTCGCATCGGTATAACCAATTTCATTAATAATTTTCCGTGCAATATCTGCGGCATCAACTATTGCACTTGTCGTTACCTCTCCCGCAATAACAACCAACCCCCGCGTCAAAAGCGTTTCAACTGCTACACGGCCATAGGGGTCTTGCCGCAACACTGCATCTAAAATTCCGTCCGAGATTTGGTCGGCCATTTTGTCGGGGTGACCCTCGGTCACTGACTCTGATGTAATAAGTTGCTTACCAGTAATGTTTAACATAAGATTTTATGTTTTTGGGGCAAGAAATAATTCTCTTATCTTAATTAAATAATTCACGCATGGCAAGTTGCCCGAGACATGTATTTTAGCAAACGCTATCTCATCGCTATAAATCATACTCACTCCACTCTATTTTTTGATATACATTCAACGGTTCCCGTTCCTCCCTTCGGGATTTTCCGACCATTGAATGTATTATCAAAAAATTATCGTTACGTTCGTTGATTTATAAGCAACTCGATAGATGTTCGCAAAAATACATGTCTCGTGGCGATGTCTCAACGATTGCTATTCTTTATATAAACTTCCGTCCCACCTATATAAGTTTCGGCAGAGTTTATTTGTATACTACTTTTTTGCATACGCAAACATTGTTTCGAGAAACATGCCCTTTAGCCCCGCCACGTCATTTTATCATACAATGGGGGCGGGGCTGAGGTAGAAGAAAATTTTGTCGCAACAAAATTATTCTGTTTTCGAGAAACAATGTTTGTGTATGCAAAAAAGTTCAGCGATTGCTGAACTTTAACTTTAAAAAATAATTAGACTCGGCTCCACGAATAAGCTTTTGAACTATTTTTCATGAATTTTGAGCCTGCCTGCCGATAGGCAGGTCTATTGCACTTTACACCAACCCTACGTAACATGCACTCTGGTTAGTACGCTTAAGGACTCTCGAACTATTTCCTCCACTAGAAACCTTCACCACCCTCAGTAGCTCGACACAACGTATCTCTCCACCTCTCCCCTCAAAACCATCGCGAATCTTTTCGACATCGGTCGGGTCACGGATCAATACTGCGTAGGCGCAATTAGTAACCAGCGGCTTCTCGCTTTCATGGTCTTTCCCCAGTTCATTCGCCAACACAAACCCCGCTACCGACATACCCTTCACTGCAGCGCATGTCCCCTCACCAACACTCACACCCACTGGGCAAAGCAACTCCCTTTCGTGTCCATGTCCATCATCGTCTGCTGACACACACCAAAAATTTATGCTATGTCCAAAATTACCATCAATGCTATACCCTTCCTCGTCGCGATGTTTGACAAATTTTTCTATCGCCTCCCTTTGGAACTGCTTTAGGAACCCCAAGAGCTACCCTCCCTCATTTTGCTTTGCGCGTGCTTCATCGATTTCTTTTTTACGACGCGCAACCACTACCATAGCATCCAAAAACCGAGCGTACCAACTGCGAACAACACCGGGTCCATGTAATATGCTCCCTTGCAATGAGCTACCACAGAATATAACAGATACCCGTAAAAAAGCCAATAGCAGTCTAGCCACTAGCCACTAAAGACATAAGCACCAAATCTCAAATACCAAATTCCAAATAATATTCAATGTATAAATTCGAATTTCGAAAATTGGAGTTTATTTGTTATTTGGTGCTTGGAGTTTGGGATTTTTTCGTTAGTGGTTAACCCCTGTTTGGCTCGATGAACATCGCTTCGAGCTGCAGCTTTTTATTCGTATTATATTGCGACATTTTTGCCCATCGCATAGTGATACTTTTCATTAATGCATTATTTTTTACCGGATCTTTTCTGTACTCGACGAGTAATGCATGCACCACCGATTCAAGTGCAATTTCGTCTTCGATTAATTTGGCGATCGCTGCTTTGCGTTCGGCGGGGCCACCGCGCAATAAACGCGCTGCAATATTCATATACTCCGCACTCGGCGCTTCATCGTTGTATGGCATATACATACATTGCATACGCGATAGTAATGCCTCGATAAGCACACCCTTATCTCGCACACTCATTATAATCAACGCATGCCCTGGAGGCTCCTCCAAGATTTTCAATAATGCATTTTGCGCCTCAAGCGAAAGCCGATCAGCCTGATTAATTAATACCGTTTTGTGCGATGCGCGAAGCGGCTTACTATATAAAAATTGGATGATCTCCCGCACTTCGTCGATACCGATGGTTTTCCCCTCGACTCCTACAATTTTTCCGTCGATGTATATTTTTTGCCCTTGGTCAGTTAGCGCCAAAATTTGTTCACCAAATTTTTCAATCGCGTTACTGTCACCCCAAAAAAGATACGCGTGACCGAGGCGGCCACGCGCTAATAATTTTTTAAAATCGCTTATTAAGGAGGAGTCTTTTATAAACATCTAAATGATTCAACACCAACCCCGCGCCCTTTGCTACGCAAAATAGCGGCTCCTCTGCAATATATGTCTCAACCCCTGTCATACGTTTAAAAAACTCATCAATAAACCGTAAGTGCGCACCGCCACCTGAAACAATAATTCCTTTCTCCATAATATCTGCGACAAGCTCGGGCGGCGTGGTATTAAAAACATTCTGTACTGCAGTTGCAATCTCTATAAGGTGCGGGTTCAAACTCTCTGCAATTTCGTTCGAATTCACCGTAATATCGCGTGGCAGACCATACACTAAATCGCGACCACGCACCTGATGCTCGAGCTTTTCTTTCGATGGGAGCGCTGCCCCAATTGCGATTTTTAAATTTTCTGCAGTTTGTTCTCCGATAGCCAATGAATATTTTTTCTTAATATAGTCGGTGATCGCTTGGTCGAATTTATTCCCCGCCACACGCAAACTTGCCCACGAAACAATGTTTCCGAGTGCCACCACCGCAACCTCTGAAGTCCCCCCGCCGATATTAATGATCAGATTACCAGAATGGTGGTTAATAGGGATACCAGCGCCCAGTGCTGCGAGAATTGGCTCACGCACAATATATGCTTCTTTCGCACCAGCTTCTTTTGCGGCATTCACGACCGCTCTGCGCTCTGTTGTTGTAATCCCCGCAGGAACCGAAATAACCAATTCGGGTCTTATGATATTAAACGGTCCACAAGCTTTCGCGATGAAATATTTCAACATTGCGCGGGTAATATAATAATCAGCAATCACGCCGTCTTTTAATGGCCGGTATGCAATAATATCGGCCGGCGCTCTACCTAACATATCTTTCGCTTCACGCCCCACTGCGAGCACCGTATTATCGGGCACGCTTAAGCTCACGATGGTGGGCTCGTTGATGATGAAGCCTTTGCCGGGGACAAATACGATGGTATTTACCGTACCGAGATCAATTCCGATCTTTCGAGTAAACATATTGTTAAATTAAACATGAAAAAAACAAAATAGGCTACTCAATACGCAGCTACGAAATACGCGGCTACGAAATACGAAAATATACGAATATACGAGAACGAAAAAAGTTTAGTTTCGTATATTCCTGCCTGCCGGCAGGCAGGCATGTCTGCCGATAGGCAGGCTTAAAGATTTCGTATTTCGTAGCTGCGTATTTCGTAGCATGGCATGAATCTTACTCTATCTCGCTATGCCCGTCTAACAATATCTGCCCCTAAACTTTGTAATCGTTCTTCGATATTTTCATAGCCACGATCGATTTCTTCGATGCCATGAATCACCGATTCTCCATTTGCGATGAGCGCAGCAATCACATGCGCGATACCCGAACGCAGGTCACGCACATATAATTCTTTGCCATGCAATGCATGAGGCCCATTGATTACTGCACTATGGTTAAACCCCTTTTCGGCAAATCGACATGGTAATTCACCCAGGCACTTCGTAAATACTTTTATATCTGCGCCCATTGCGCGTAAGTCTTCGGTATATCCAAAACGATCTTCGTAAATTGTCTCGTGAATCAATGACGCGCCTTCTGCCTGCGTTAAAAGTACCGCAAACGGCTGCTGCCAATCGGTCATAAATCCCGGGTGCGTATCGGTTTCAATTTCTGCGGCGCGCAGTGGCCCAGTCGCAAAAAACCTTATACCATCTGGCGCTACTTCATACCCACCACCGATGCGCCGCAAGGCATTCAAAAACGTAATGAGGTGTTCTTGTATTGCACCGCTCACGAATACGTTTCCACCAGTTGCAACTGCGAGACACGCGAATGACGCTGCTTCGTTTCTATCGGGTAATACAACGTGAGTTACACCGTGCAATGACTTTACCCCATCGATGTATATTGTACGGTTCGCACCGAGCTCAACAATCGCACCCATGTTCTGGAGCATTTTAATCAACGCAATAATTTCTGGTTCTTTGGCGGCATTGCGAATTACGGTGCGACCACGTGCCAAGACCGCCGCAAGAATGCTATTTTCCGTCGCACCAACCGATGGAAACTGCAACACAATGTTTGCACCCCTCAATCCGTGTGGTGCACGCGCAACATATCGGTCGTTCAAAACATCGATCTCTGCACCCATCGCAACGAGTGCGCCCAAGTGCAAGTTCACCGGACGTGCACCGATCTTGTCCCCCCCCAAAAAGGGGATCTCGGCCTCACCCATACGCGCCAACAGTGGCCCAAGTGCTAAAATCGGGATTCGATTCTTACGAGACAGTGAGGTAACGTGTGTATTTTTTATTTCTGGAGTTTGGATCTCTACTTTGCCATTTACGTTTTCTGTGACCACGCTTCCGAGCAACCTGCATAACTCCACTGTTATTGCTAAATCGCCAATGAGGGGCACGTTCGTTAGCGTGCATGGTTCGCTCGTCAAGAGTGTTGCCACCAACATTTTTGTTGCTGCATTTTTTGCGCCAGAAAGCGTAATCTCCCCTTCAAGCTTTTTACCCCCATGGATAATGAACCGCATATTCTTTCCGTTACGATATCGATGAATCTGACACCGCTTTTGTGCTACTTATAAATTCGATGGTCGCCGACGGTAAGCAAGACAATGCCCTCTTTTCCTTGATAGACAAAAACGGCGCGATAACGGTAGTTAATCGAAAAGCTATACCGACCCATAAGCGCGCCTTTTAATTTATGCACTTTGAGCGTGTGATGATTGTCTATGTCTTTAAGCAGTTCGATTTTCTCGATGATCTCGTTCTGTAAATCTCTGGGCAACAACGAGAACCTTCGCACGAAAAGCGGGGCATATCGCACGACTAACTGCTTACCCATGTTTTGTTATTTTCTTCGCTAACATGCGGAGGTCGCCACGCAATATTTTGCCGTTATTAATTTCTCGTTCGGCTTGGAGAATATCCAAAATTGCTTCCTCGTCGGCAAGCAGCCTCAACGCTTTGCGCACAACCTCAGCTTTATTCGCCGCTCGCCCACGCTTGACGTACAACGCGACGAACTCTTCTAATTGTGGCGTTAATGGTGTAGAAAGTATCGCCATATATATGATAATATCATATTATTCTGTAATATATTCGCTGTCAAATATATATGTATGTATTTTCCCCGTACAATAGACAGCGTAAGTCTCACAAGCTTCGTTAGCTTTCTCGCTTCTTATTAGCCACTAAAAACATAAACACCAAATCTCAAATACCAAATTTCAAATAATACTCAATAACATAAATTCGAATTTAAAAAATTGGAATTTATTTGTTATTTGATGCTTGAAGTTTGGGATTTTTTCGTTGGTGGCTATACTCTCGTCAAAAAACTGCTCCTTCCCTAAACCTTCTCTTGTGTATACTATGAGATTAGTTCTTCTATTGGGCTCTCGACCCATGCAACCGACCAGCGCACCGTTCTTTGACCTCAATTCACTCTTCACCCTCTTCTTTCTGTATTTCTTTTTCATCCGTCCATATCTCAAGCGACTGAGACGTCCTGATATTGCCGTTGTTTCTCTGTCTGGTGTTATCAGTTACCAAGATGACCAAAATAGCAAAGCTGGGAAGTTGTATGCACACCTTGCTGAAGTTGCACGACTGAAACCCAAGGCACTAGTCGTACGCATTAACAGCCCCGGTGGAACAGTCGGGGCATCGCATGAATTGTTTAGTACATTCCAAAAATTCCGTAAACGTGGTATTAAAGTTGTCGCACTAATGGAAGACGTTGCCGCTAGTGGTGGGTTCTATGCAGCCATGGGCGCAGACCATATTATCGCGCTTCCTGGTACTATTACTGGCTCAATCGGCGTTATCATCCAAAGCTACGAATTTTCTGAAATCTTGAAAGGATTTAAAATTGGAATTCGAACCATTAAATCTGGGAAGCATAAAGATATCCTCTCTTCGACAAGAACGATGACCGACGAGGAACGTGCGTTGCTCCAGGGCGTTGTCGATGATGCCTACGGCCAATTTTGTACCGTAATTGCCGAAGCGCGCAAACTTCCCATTGAACAAGTACGCGCAGTGGCAGATGGACGAGTTTTTACTGGCGCGCAAGCCTTACAGCTCGGCTTGGTCGACGCAGTCGGAGACTTCGGTGACGCCATAACCGCCGCAAAAACCCTTGCGAAGATCCCCGAAAGTGTGAACCCGAGCATTGAGAAACTTACATCGCCGACATCATTCTTCGATCGCTTCACTTCTTCTGCCGCTAAGAAACTTGGCCTCGCCGAGCTCGTTGCGCTCTTCCCCGAAGTGGAACTCCGCGGTATGCCCCTGTACCTCATGCCCCGATAGTCAAAACCCTCCATTGGAGGGTTTTTTATTACGCTTGTTCGATTTGACCAATTTTTCTTGAATTTTAGGCGACTTACCTACCGGCAGGCAGGCCTGTCTGCCGATAGGCAGGTCTGTTGAGATTTTTTGTGACTAGGCGTGGCCAAAATTCATGGACATCAGAGGCGAAATGTTATTCGTGGAGCCAAGTCTAATATACAAAAAGCCCTCGCGCGATAGCGCGAGGGATGCAAGGTTTCAAAATTCAAAAAATCAAAAATATCAAATATGCAAGTTCTCAAATCCGCAAATCGCTTCGCGATTATGCGGGCTTCCGAGACGCCCCAAGGCCAACGCTGAAGTGGCGGCTGTCGGCCCAGTAGTTGACGTTGAGGCCGCCCTCGCCGAAGCCGCCGACACACGAGACGTTGCCAGCAGGCGAGCTCGAAGTTTGAATCGTTCGCTCTGCACAAGCTGCCCATTGTGATGGATTAGAACGAATACCTGTTTTTTTGAAAACAAAAAGATCTTTCGTGACTTCAGCAATAGTGGAAGGAATCTCATATTCCGGTGGGAGCAATACTACTTGTTCTTCAGGAGTTCTGTCCGTGGAGCTCGGGACAATTTCTTTAAGGAGAAGGTACCAACGGGGTTGTAGCGTGATCTTATCGGTATAGGGTTGACCTTGGTGCCAAGGATTCGTATGGTGATAGAATTTCGGTTGACCAGTTTGTGGGTGAAGTTTTATCCATTGCGCAACAGTCAGAGGAACTCCGTTAATATCGGGTAGTCCAAGAAAGGCGAAATGAGTGTCTTTAATGCGTTTGTCGGGATTAAACGGGCAGGGGCTGTTAAGGAGCGAGCCAGACCAAGGAAAATTGGGAATTGCAATGTTTGAAAAGTTAACGCTGTAATATTGTGTCCAGTCCTCGGGGAGAAAAATGTTTTGTTCCATTGTTAGACGAAGTAAAGATGCTAAGGGGAAGATCTCTGAATTAGGTTGAGCAACGGAACGAATACCGACATTTTGTTCTAGCTTCGCGCATATTCGCTCAACAGCTTCCAGTCGAAAACTGATATTAACCAATACATCCTCGGGTTTATCTGAGAGAGCTGCGGGAACGATACGAGTTGGAGTCTCAGGTTGCTCCTTGGTATGCAAAATAACGAGGGTATCTCCACGAACATATTCAAATTTTCCATTAGAGAGATGAATGGCGCGGATATCCTTGGGGATATCATCTTCTTCAGGGCCACAAAGACCAGAGTCAGGATATTTTTCAGGGATGAGGACTTTCATCCATACATCTGGTGATGAGCCCGCTCGCCCTGAGCCTGTCGAATGGGTCGAGCCATTATCGTTTCCGGAAAAACGAAAACGTTGTCCAATGGCGAGATCTTGAAATTGCACGGTGCACCTCGAACTATTGGAGGTTATCAAAGAACAGTGTAATGGTATAACGGAAATGGAATAATGTCAATTTTCCGCTGTCGCTCTTCCTCCTAGACGAGCAAAAAGATAATCCTTTGGGATTATCTTTTTGCCCGATGTGGAATCGCTTCGCTCCTTAGAAACCCACGGTTTCTAAACGCCCCTCGACGTGCTCGGGGCTATTTCCTACACGGAAGGGGCAGAATACTGCCCCTTCCGACCCATCCCCTCTCCACAATGGGCAAAAAAATAATCCCAAAGGATTATCTTTTTGCCCATTGTGGAGCTTTTCTTGCTTTTTTAAGTCCTGGTTTTTTGCGCTCAACCACACGCGCATCGCGGGTTAGGAAACCTACACGACTTAAACGTTTACGGAATTCCACATTAAACTTGGTAAGTGCAATGCTCATGCCATGTCGTACTGCCTCTGCTTGAGCACTAATACCCCCGCCACGCACGTGTGCTGTCGCAGACAATGTCTCACCCATGTTCATCACTGCAATTGGCGCGACGGCTATCTGTTGGTGTTTTGGTAGCTTGAAATATTCTTGAACGGGCAACCCATTCACCACTACGCCATCTCCTTTCTTGCTATACAAACGCACCCGTGCAATTGCGGTTTTTCTGCCACCACGACCCTCAAAATATCGTGGTGCTTTTTCTTCTTTTTGTTCTATTTTTTTTATTTTTGTGGTTACCATGGTCGTTACATTAAATGAAAAATTATGGGTTTTTAATTCCTAATATCTAATTTTAAATTTCTAATAAAACAACATAATGTCTAATGAATAAAGTTTAGAAATTTAATACTTAGTCATTTTATTAGAAATTAGAAATTGGGAATTAGAAATTAATTTTCTATTCTCAACATTTTCATTCTTTTATCGCGTAAAAAATTTTTGGGTAGCATGTGCGTAACTGCCCGGCGCAATACTTCGGTAGGTGACTTTGCAAATGCCTGCTCAAATGTACGCTCACGAAGGTGCCCCATGTACCCCGTGTGTCGATAATAAATTTTCTTCACTTCCTTTGCCCCAGAAACCGTTAGACCCTTCACATTTTTCACAATCACGCGGTCTTCGCCGCGCAAACGTGGTTCATAACGTGCACTCTTTTTTCCCTGCAAAATAACCGCTATCTCCGAAGCGATCCTCCCCAGTCGTTTATTTTGTGCATCGATGATGTAATCCATATGCCCTGCTACGAAATACGCAGCTACGAAATACGAAATCTTTACGAATATACGAAACTAAACTTTTTTCGTTTTCGTATATTCCTGCCTGCCGGCAGGCAGGCGTATATTTTCGTATTTCGTAGCCGCGTATTTAGTAGCCTATGTTAAACGAATTCCACTTTTGCGACCCGTGCCGCATCACGTTTACGTGTTAAGCCAAGTTTCGTAATTCGTAAATATCCCCCCTTGCGTTCTTTGTATTTTGGGCCGATTTCGTAATATAATTTTGTTGCTGCCTCTTTTGGAAGACGCTGTAACAACAAGCGTAAATCTGCGAGCCTCCCACGCCGTGCAATAGTCACTAACTTCTCAACAATCGGTCTAATTTCTTTTGCCCGAGGCTCTGTTGTCTCGATATGCTCGTGCATCACTAAATTGTGCGCAAGGATGCGCACAAAATGTCTCCGTGGCCCTACTTTTTTACCAAATTTTCGTTTAATGCTGAACATAGTTTATTAGCACGTCGCGTGTCGCATATTGCACGTCGCTTATCGCTATTTCAAATTTTTTAACGCTTTGCGATATGCGATAAGCTATTTTGTTTTTTTGCTTTCTTCTTTTTTTCTTTTCCTCCCCCTGGCTTTTCCACGACAACAGATTCTTTTACTTCTACCATGGAGATCTTCACAAAATGATCTTGTAATATATTACTTGCCTTACGCAGTGCGGCCGAAGCGGTCAAGCTTCCATCAGTTTCTACTGCAAGGCGTAGACAATTATAATCGGTGCGATCTTCAACGCGCATATTCTCTACAACCAAACTTACTTTTATAACTGGAGTAAACATCGCATCGAGTGCAATAACACCAATGGCAAGCTTCTCTGTTTTCCGCGCTTCAACAGGCACATAACCTAGCCCACGCTCTACGGTTAATTCCATCTCAAGCTCACCGCTCTTTTCTGAGACAGTGGCGATGTGTGCATCTGTATTAATCACTTCAACATGTGCATTAGTCTGAATATCATTAGCGGTTACCACGTGCTCGCCCTTAATTTTTAACAATAATGTCTGGGGCTCATCGGTGTGCATGCGGAAACGCACCTTCTTAAGGTTTAAGCTAATTTCTACTACGTCTTCAATGACATGTGGTATGGTGGTAAACTCATGCCCCACTCCTTTAATTTTTACTTGCGTAATTGCTGCCCCCGGTATTGAAGACAAGAGCACCCTTCGCAAGGCGTTACCCACGGTAAGACCATAGCCAGTATACAAACCTTCGATTTCGAATACACCACTGCGGTCATTTTCACTAATTGTTTTAATAGTTACCGATTCACTTAAATATGCGAATTTCATAATTTTAAACAATACTCTATATTGAACTATTTCGAATAATAATCGACTATCTTATTTAAGTCAAAAGTGTTGTCGAAATCTTTGGGGTCACCCATCACCTTACCCTCGACTTTCTCCTGGTCCATCGCAAGCCAAACCGGTGTCACGTAACGCTTAAGATATTCTTTAAGTTCACGAAACTCGCCGTGTTCCTTGGACTCTGGGCGGATACTAATCACGTCATCTTTTCTCACTACATATGAAGGGATCGTTACCTTCCTCCCATTCACAAACATGTGGCCATGAGAAACGAGCTGACGAGCAATCGCTCGCGACTGCGCAAACCCAACACGATACACCACGTTGTCGAGCCGGCGCTCGAGTAAATTCATAATCATTTCTCCCGTAATGCCTTTGCTCTTTGCGGCGGTCAATGCCACCTTTTCCATCGCTGACTCGCGGATACCATAGGTTATTTTTATACGCTGCTTTGCCCGCATTTGCTCTCCAAATTCTGAACGTTGCCTTCGCCCGCCACTCTTCTTGTGCGGCCCTGGTGGGTTTGGGTTACGCGAAGTTACACATTTTGGCGAGCTGCAACGATGCGCTTTCAAAAAAAGTTTTATTCCGAGCGACCGTTCTTTTTTTTCTCTAGTATTGAACATAA
The DNA here is from genome assembly GCA_964372325.1 of uncultured Candidatus Saccharibacteria bacterium. Classification (GTDB taxonomy): domain Bacteria; phylum Patescibacteriota; class Minisyncoccia; order UBA6257; family JAUSGH01; genus CAYJQG01. The sequence goes on along the minus strand of CAYJQG010000001.1, from coordinate 1,741 downwards.
TTTATACGCGTCTTACCTTTTTTGCTCTTGGCCCATTGTGTGGGATCCCAGTAACATCTTTAATAGTTAAAATATTAAACCCTTGGTTATTTAATGAACGTATCGCAGAATCACGCCCTCCGCCAACGCCGTTCACAAACACCTCTAAATTCATTGGCCCAGATTTTCGCAATTTTTCTGCTAATGCCGCAATAACTTTCGAGGCTGCAAATGGCGTCGCCTTTTTTGGGCCAGCGAAACCCAATGCCCCAGCCGAACTCCACGCCTTCACATTCCCCCGTTCGTCGGTCACGCTCACCAATGTATTATTGTAAGACGCATTAATATATGCACGTCCCTTATCTAATTTGTTGCTGCTTTCGGTCGCTTTTACTCCCGCCTTCGCTGAAGCTACGGCGGACAAGCCCGCCTTTGCTACCGCAGCATCGACAGTCTCACTCGATTTAATCGCCTCTTCGGCTGTTTGTACGGCTACTTTTTTCTTACCCATAATCTTTCAGCTACGAAATACGCAGCTACGAAATACGAAATTTTTACGAATATACGAAATTAAACTTTTTTCGTTTTCGTATATTCGTATATTTTCGTATTTCGTAGCCTATGTTATTTAATTTTATTTCAAATCCACCCTTCTCTTGCCACTACCTGCGGTCTTACGAACGTTACCGCGTACGGTTCGTGAATTAGTTTTCGTTCGCTGCCCACGTACTGGGAGGTGCCGTGCATGTCGCACGCCGCGATACGACTGTATGTCTTTCAACAATGAAATATTTTGTCGTACTACGGTGCGAAGTTCACCTTCGATTTTAAAATTACGCTCGATATATTCCTTAATTTTACCCACCTCGTCCTGCGTTAATTCCTTGGCGCGCTTTTCACCGTTAATATTTGTTGCCTTAATAATTTCTTGTGCGCGCACACGACCCACGCCATAAATATACGGCAGAGCATATGCTACTTTTTTATTATCGGGAATGTTTATACCTGCGATACGCATAATTTATTAGCACGTCGCGTGTCGCATATCGCACGTCGCTTATCGCTATTTCAATTTTTTTAACACTTTGCGATATGCGTTTTGCGATATGCGATAAGCTATTTAATCTTATCCTTGTCGTTGCTTATGTTTAACATTTTTACAACTCACATACAAGCGCAACTTGCGCCGTACCATTTTGCAATTACTACAAATTTTTTTTACGGATGCACGAACCTTCATACATAAAGCTACGAAATACGAAAAAATACGAATATACGAAATCTATTAAATGCAATGTTGAGATCGCGAGCGAGCCGAGGAGCTTTGAGGAGGTGTACCCTCCTCGGCGGTACTCCGACCTGCCTGCCGGCAGGCAGGCGAAAAGCGACGAAGGCGCAGCCGCGATATCAACATTGCCACACCTATAATCTCCTGATGATCCTCCCCCTCCCCTTGTCATATTCACTCATCTCAACCAATACGCGATCGCCGGGAAGAATTTTAATATAATACAGCCGCATCTTTCCGGAAAGATGCCCCAATATTTCCTCTCCGGTTTGGAGCTTTATACGAAATGTTGTGGCAGGCAGCGCCTCTTCAACGCGGCCTTCAATTTTTATTGTTTTTTTCGATAAACGGACTGGGGCTCCTTGATCTGTCATGTAGTTATAGATCGTAGCATGGGCCTTGGTACGAAGTCAAATCTTCGTATTCCGCAACGTAAAATCTAACTATACGACCGCTGAATCTGCAATATAAAAT